>JBOFTL010000465.1:0-14194 GCA_051652045.1 Microcoleus sp.
GCTTTGGTGAAGCAGGAGTTAGTGGCGCAGGTGCGCCCGGTTTCCAAGACTTCGGCGATAGTTTTGCCGACATTTTTGAAAGTTTCTTCAACGGCTTTGCAGGCGGGGTGAGCGGCCAGCAAGGCGGTCGCAGGCGCAGCGGACCCGTGCGCGGAGATGACCTGCGCCTGGATTTGCGTTTGGATTTCCGCGAAGCAGTGTTCGGCGGGGAAAAAGAACTCCGCATCAAGCATTTGGAAACTTGCGAAACTTGCACCGGTACGGGCGCTAAACCGGGAACTCGACCGCAAACCTGCTCGACTTGCAGCGGTAGCGGGCAAGTCCGGCGGGCTACCCGCACTCCCTTCGGTAGTTTTACTCAAGTTTCGGTTTGTCCTACTTGTAACGGCACCGGGCAGGTGATTGAGGAAAAATGCGAGACTTGCGGCGGCCGGGGCCAGAAAGAAGTCATGAAAAAGCTGAAAATTACGATTCCGGCTGGGGTTGACAACGGTACTCGCCTGCGCGTTTCTAATGAAGGGGATGCCGGAAAACTGGGCGGCCCGCCTGGAGATTTGTACGTGTTTTTGGCTGTAAATGAAGACCCGATGTTCAAGCGGGACGGCATTAACGTTAACTCGGAAGTAAAAATTAGTTACTTGCAGGCAATTTTGGGTTGCAGGTTGGAGGTGGAAACTGTAGACGGGCCGACGGAATTGACGATTCCTACCGGAACTCAGCCGAATACTGTTTTGACTCTGGAGAAGAAAGGAGTACCCCGCTTGGGAAATCCCGTCAGTCGCGGCGATCATTTGATTACTGTGTCTATTGATATTCCGACTAAGGTGACGGCTGAGGAACGGGAATTGCTGATGCAGCTTGCTAAACTTAAGGGCGATCGCACTGGAAAAGGCGGTTTGGAAGGATTTCTGGGTGGCTTGTTTCAGAAATAAGCAAAAATTTGACATCAATGGGTGTCAAATTTTTCTGGTTTAGCTAGACAGGCCCGAATCCCCACACCATACCGCTTCGGTTGGTGTTGGGAGTAGGTCAACAGCGTAGAATGTGCGCAATTGCGCACAAAATTTTTGGGTAGGAAAATATGGTGAATTTAACATCCAAAATTGAACATCCCCAAGCCCCAGATGCCCAACTCGATCTGCGGGGTACTCCATGTCCGCTGAATTTTATCCGCACTAAATTGCGCTTGCAGCAAATGCAGCCGGGAGCGGTTTTGGAGGTGTGGCTGGATGCTGGAGAACCTATAGAACAAGTACCCGACAGTCTGAAAATGGAAGGCTACGAGATTCTAGAAACTCAATTAGTTGCGGAGAATGATGATTCTGGCTTTTTTGCTCTGAAAGTTCAGCGACCAGAGCATCAGGAATGAATTCCACCCCGATCGTCGGTACTGTAGTTGCCGTTCAAGCTAACTTTTACCAAGTAAAGTTAGATTCACAGACAACTTTTCAAGGGGTAAATCTAACCCCAGTTAATATTTCAACTCTCCTGTGCACGCGCCGCACTCGCTTGAAAAAAATCGGTCAACAGGTGATGGTGGGCGATCGCGCGATCGTCTCAGAACCTGATTGGGCGGGGGGTCGAGGAGCTATTTCCGAGGTGCTCCCCCGGCGCACGGAACTCGATCGCCCTCCAATTGCCAATGCCGATCGAATTCTCCTGGTATTTGCTCTCGCCGAACCAGACTTAGATCCACTAGCATTAAGTCGGTTTTTAATCAAGGCTGAATCTACTGGCTTAGAGGTCAGTTTGTGCCTGAACAAATGCGATTTAGTGGAACCAGAAAGATTGGCTATGTGGCGCGATCGACTTGCTGGCTGGGGTTACGAACCAATTTTCATTAGCGTCCTCAACGGCGCTTCAGTTGAGGAAACCGCAGCCGACTGTGAGTCAGTAGAAGCAGCAACCAAATCTGCAAACTCAAATTTATCCCATAAAATCGATCGCTTCCCAATACCCAACGCCGACGCTCTCTACAGCCAACTTCAGGGTAAAATCACCGTAATTTGCGGCCCTTCCGGAGTCGGCAAATCCAGCACGATCGACCGACTGATTCCGGGGCTGAACCTGCGGGTGGGCAAGGTTTCCGGGAAACTAGGCCGAGGGCGACATACCACCCGCCATGTAGAATTGTTTGAATTACCAGGCGGCGGACTCTTGGCCGATACTCCAGGGTTCGATCGACCTAACCTCGAATGCGCACCCCAACAGCTAGCTGAATATTTCCCAGAAGCCCGCCAGCGACTGGCTGCTGGTAGTTGCCAGTTTAGCGATTGCTCGCACCGAGACGAGCCTAACTGTGCTGTGCGTGGCGATTGGGAACGCTACGAGCATTACTTGAACTTTCTTGAAGAGGCGATGACCCGCCAGCAAGCTCTGCAAAACTCCGCTACAGCCGAAGCAAGTTTGAAACAAAAAACGAAATCTGACGGCACGCAGCAATACGAACCGAAGTTGCAAACTAAAAAATACCGCCGCTCTTCCCGCCGCCTCGAACATCAGACGCTGCAAGATATGTGTCAAGATTTAGACGAGCTCTAAAAATCTTGTATTGCCTAGCTTGTCGGGTCAGCGAAAAGAGCGTAGATGTAAGCAATAATTTCTCCGGTTACTGTACGAAAGCCAGCGCTAGATTTCCACCATTCTTGGGGATTGTAATCTTGAGGTGCGACAGAGATAATGCCGACTTGAATTTCGGGATTCAAGATTTGTTGAAAAATTCTCCAACTTCTGCGAGCGTGCGTTCCGAAGGAATAAAGATTAATTGAATTAACTTTTGTAGGTGAAGCGGCAAGCCAATCTCTCAGGGCGATCGCGGAAGCGGCGGTGCGGTGTTTGATAACATTTTCTGCCGGCACGGCTACTACTTTATCTTTATCAAATCCCAAAGCGATGCAGGTAGCGGCTGTTAGTGCGGCATAGTTTTTATATTCTGCTAAATAGTAGCCTTTACTTAAGGGCAATCCCGTGGTGATTAATTGGCGGTATTTGCCAGATTTGAATTCACCGATCGCGCTTTCGATCGCGTAATCTGGCAGCCATCCTTCGACGACTAATACATCTGCTGCGATCGGCGAAGTTACTGCTAAAAATTGATGAATGTTGGTGATTATTAGGCACATTGATAGTATAATTGCGAGCGCGATCGTTGCCCAGCCTTGTCTGGTAATTACCCAGGTTTCTCGGCGGCAAATAAGACTGATTTTAAATTTGGTTTGGCGCATTAAGATGAAGAATACCTACGATTACCAGTAATTAAAAAATGGTTTTTCGCGCTGACTTCAAGTCCCCACGACTCACTAATCTTCGAGACTGACGCGAGAATTCTATAGAACCCTTGAAATTTGGTTTCGGGCTCTCTTCGCAGCCCTTGAAGAGGATCGCTCGATCGAGTGTTTTTTGGCCACAATCGACAATAAATATTGTTGACGATCGAAATCCAACTCCTAGGATGACGTAAGTACGTTGAGAGCGCACCTGACAGTGCTGGCACTGCGCACCCTACTATTATTTATAGCAGTAAGGCGCGCACTGTGCACCCTACATATTGGGTACCCTACATATAGAGTTTGTGTGTAAGTCCGGTTTTGTTAGCTCAATTTTAAATCTGCCAAAATGGCAACACAACTCTATGATATCGATCTAGATTATTTGTAAATATGCATCAGGTTTTAATCCATCAAATAGGAGAAGGCTATGAGTCATCCTTTCGATTTAAAGATTGCCGATCTGGAAGCAATGGATTTAGATTTTGTAGAGTCGATCGCGGACGAACCGAGCGATCGCATCGCAGGTGGAACTGATGTCACCACTTTAGCTGTAGGTGAAGAAGGTGGTGGAATTGTGTGTATCTCTGCGCCATGTCCGGGAAGTGAAGGAGGAGGAGTTCCTTATCCCTTACCTATCCCGATCGATCCTCCTTCGTTTACTACTAAAATGCTTCATGAAGAGGGTGGAGGTTATTACACGAAAGCCTGGTTTGAAGGTGGAGGCCCTATTTATTGGTAATCTCATCGATCGCAAATCTTTTCAAGATGTTGCTGCCATCTTAAACTGTTCAGCACTGAGCGATCGCCAGATTTTAAAAACTCGATCGCGACCCATTTTTTCTTGTCAACAAGCTTTTTCCCCTGTTATAAAGTTACAACACTTTTTAATAAGTGCTGTGACTTTTTCTCTTGCTTTAATCGGCTTGTCTTAGATCGAGGACGATCGAGAACCATAAAACTTGTTCGGATTATTGAAATTTTGAAGTCCTTAGAGATCGAGGGCGACAAAATATTGTAATTATACCCTTTCTCTGTTGTTCTCTGTTGGCAAAATTCTGTCATAATTTAAAAAAATGGTATGAAATATCTAAATATTGCAGACTTCAGTCCGCATTACGAACTGTTTCGATCCCGGCCTAAAACGCACTTTGAACCATGAGGTTTTCTATGAACATTTTAATTTTGGGTGATGCTTCAGATGCTCATGCGGCTCATCTCAAAAATGCTTTGAATCAAGCAGGTGCAGCAGCATATTATTTAAATACCTCTCAGTTTCCCACACAATTACGGATGTCTTGGCGGCCTGACACTTTGGCAGGATATTTGACCCTTCCGGAAGGTTGTCAGTTGAAATTCCAAGATATTCACAGCGTATTTTGGCGCAATTTAGCTGGTGTTGTTGTTCCACAATCTTTAAAAGATCCGAATCAACAACAAGTTGCCTTTAATGATTCAATGAGTGCCGTGCGATCGCTAATTCAAGCTTGTCCCTGTCGCTGGATCAATTCCTGGCAAGCTTACCAATTTCATAAAGAAAAGCCACTGCAATTGAGTACGGCAGATCGCCTAGGAGTGACAATTCCGGCAACTTTAATCGGTAACGATCCTGACATGGTTCGGGAATTTGCAAAAGCTTATGAAAAAGTAATTTTTAAGCCCGTGTATGGCGGCGCTCATACAAAAATGGTTACAGAGGAGCATTTAGAATACAATCGATTGAAAGCGGCTTTAAGTCTGTCTCCCGTGACGATTCAAGAGTATATTCCCGGAACCAACATTCGCAGTTATGTAATTGGTGAGTCAGTTTATGCTGCGGAAATCCGCAGTCCGGCTTTAGATTTTCGGGAAGATGCAAATGCCGAATTAATCGCGATCGATCTGCCGGATTCTGTGCGCCAACAATGTTTAGCAATCTGCAAGGCATTCATGCTAGAATGGACTGCGATCGATTGGCGAGTCCGGCCGACGGGTGAGTATGTATTTTTAGAAGCAAATCCCAGTCCCATGTTTATCCATTTTGAGCGTCAGACTGGTTTCCCGATTACACAACAATTAGTTAAACTGTTAACGATCGAGCAGTAATCTATTTTTGCAAGATTACGACTCGTAGTGCTGACTTAAATCCTCACTACGAACTAATTTTATGACGCTCGATCGGCCTCAGTCAATTTCAAGCTAGAGCTTGCTGCGGTCGCCCCCAAACAATTCTCTCTTGCTTGTATACAACCATACCGGGCTTGGCACCTTTTGGTTTGTAAACATATTTTGGTTCCGTATAAACCACCGGAACTTGTTCGCTGTGACGCGCGCGACTGTAATAAGCAGTCATGTCGGCGGCAAATTGCAAGTCTGTTTCTTCAGCAACAGTACCGGGTTTGAGGCGTAATAAAGCGTGACTTCCGGGAATTTCTAAAGTGTGAAACCACAAATCGTAATCGTTAGCGGTGCGAAAAGTGAGTTGGTCGTTTTGGCGGTTGTTGCGGCCGATTAACAGTTCAAAACCGCTGGGAGTTTGGTATCGGTGAAATTCGATCGCGCCTGTTTTATCACTGCTGCGGTAATCCGGTACATCTAAATATTTTTGCTGGATCAATTCTTCGCGAATTTCGGCAAGGGTTTGTAAATCTTGGGGTGTGCGGTAAGTTTCTAATACTGAAAGCGCGACTTCTACTTGTTCTAAATAATCTATTTCTTCTTGTACTGCTGCTAATAAAGGTTCTACGGCCGTGCGAGCTCTTTTTAGTTTTTGATGTTTTTTGTAGAGGGCTTGAGCGTTTTGAACGGCATTTTTTTCGGGATTTAAGGGAATAGCAACTGGTCGATCTGTTTCAAAATCCGGCAGAGAAATCGATTTCATTCCGGGCTGCCAATGTTGCAAGTTTGCCATCAGCAAATCTGCTTGGGATTTGTGTTCGTCAGCAGCGGCGGATTCCTGCAATCGTTCTGTAAATGTATTGGCTTTGAGTCGAAGTTTGGCAAGAAGGCTGTTGAGTTTTTGACTTAGTTGATGCTTTAATTGAGCGAATACTTCCTGGTTGATTTCCTTCGTATAGTAACTGTTGAGTAATTCGGGAACTGAAGAGAAGGAAGAAGGAAGAAGGAAGAAGGAAGAAGGAAGAGGTGAGTTTAATTCATTTTTATGTAAGGATTTGCTAGACTCATTTTCAGACTCTGCCTGGGAAGATTGATTTTGAGGCAAGGAAGAAGGAAGAGGTGAGTTTAATTCATTTTCATGTAAGGATTTGCTAGATTCATTTTCAGACTCTGCCTGGGAAGACTGATTTTGAGGCTGGGTTTCGCTAGCAAAATTATCCGGTATCGGCCAATTAATTACCGTGTAACCTTCGGGAGTAAAACTCGGTTTAAAATTTGATGTTTCTAAAGCTTGCAACCAGTATTGCCAGCGGTGAAATAGCTGCCGCCAATTGTCAGAATTGAGACTGTCGGTAGATTGTTCGGGGTCCAAACCGACCGATCGCACCATTGACAAAATTAAAGCCGAACTGAGTCCTCGATAATTTTTCAACAGGTTGCGCTTTAAAGGTCCCGGAACCAGGCTGATTCTTTCTTGCCAGCGATTTTGAGGTTCGATCGGGCTTGGGACTGTATCGGTCAAAGACGGGGGCATTTCGTAGGGTTGTCCGGTTTGGATGGGGCGGACGCTGGACTGTTTGACGCTGACTTGGTGGGCGCAGGTGACGACGAGATTGTCTTGGGCGGTGAGGATGACGTTGCTGTATTTGCCCATAATTTCCGCGTACAGGTGCCACAGGGCCGGTTCTCCGGGGCGTTTGGCAAATTGCAAGTCGATGACTCTTTCCCAAGGTGAGATGGGGTTAATGGCGACTAAGGCTAAACCGTTGAGTTGGTGGCGCAGTTGCTGGCTGAAGGTGAAGGTATCGGGAATCCGGGGCGGGGCGTCACCTACGCAGATGCGGGCGGCGGCGGGATGCCAGGAAACGTCAATCCAACCGCGCTGTTTCATGGTGCGCAGGAATAGGGACACGGTGAAGCGATCGCGCTGGTAGACTTGTTCTAAGCGCGCTGGCAGCCATTCGGCTCGCAGTTGGCTGCAAGCGGCGGTTAATGTTGTAAAGTCTACTGATTGCACGGCGGTTTTGTTTTTGTTCAATCGAACTTGCTATTTTTTTGCACTAATCATCAATTATATCAAACAATGCGCCGCATCTCATCAGATTCAGATAACTACAATACAATAGTGACATACTCCCACGTCAAGCGAGTACGCACTGGAATCGGGCGGTGCATCCGAACTTTAATGATTCCTAGTTTTGGTAATCGAATATAGAACCAATTCTCACGAACTAGCTTAATCCAATCATTGTTAGCAGTTGCCAACGTCATTGTTCGATCTCGTTCTATGGTAATAGCTGCTATTTAGCTAGATTTACTGCTATGGGTGGATTTCGATCGAGCGGGCGAGAGATACAGTTGTGATAGTTAAATATTTTGCCAAAACAGAGCACTTGGGATGATGAAACTTTCAAATTTATCTAAAGCAATCGGTGCAGGCGTTATCGCTGCTGGTTTAGCAATTATTCCCGCTAATTTGCCTGCATCAGCTCAGACAAATACAGCTCCCGGTACTAACAGCAGAGACACGACTACTACCACGACAACTCCTCGTTCTGACGTTTACAATACTGATACCGATCGCGATTTTGATTGGGGATGGTTGGGCTTGCTCGGATTAACTGGTTTGCTAGGTTTAATTCCCCGCAAGCGTGAAGAAAATGTGCGCTATACTACTACCACTCCTGCGGGCGATCGCGAACCCGTCGCTCGCAGCGACTACCGCTAATCCTACTCTAGTCTTTCGGCTATGAGTGGAAGCAGAGGACGGGGTATTTTAACCAGTCCGAACATTAATCAAGAGCGCAAGACCTCCACCTGTGGGGGTCTTCTGTTTTTGGTATTAAATCGAGTAAGATTGATGCAATGGATTAATTGGTAATTGGTAATTGGTAATTGCATGGGAAGTCCACCTAACTTACACTAGAACTGCTATAGTTCAGCCAATCCGGACGATCGAAGATCGACTTGTTGCATCTATATTACAAACTAATCTTATTGCCCGCGATCGACCGGATGCGAGTGGTAAATAAAAATTAATTATTAAAAATTCCCAACTGTGCCGTTCCGTGCCAGAATAATTTTAAGAAAATTCCTCAGTTGGAAAACCAGAGATGAATGTAGAACCTAAATTGCAGCGCGCATTCGATCGAGGTCGCGCCCTGAAAATTATCAGCGGATTGAATAATTTTGATGCTGCGAGAGTTGCAGCGGTTGTCAAAGCAGCGGATCTCGGCGGTGCTTCCTTTGTCGATATTGCGGCCGATCGAGATTTGGTATTGATGGCAAAACAGTTGACAAATTTGCCAATTTGCGTATCTGCGGTAGAACCGGAAAAATTTCTACCTGCGGTAGCAGCGGGGGCCAATCTAATTGAAATTGGCAACTTTGACTCTTTTTATGCTGTAGGCCGCCGTTTTGAAGCTGAGGAAGTTTTGGAATTAACTTACCAAACTCGATCGCTGCTGCCTAACATTACCCTTTCTGTAACAGTTCCCCACATTTTGTCCCTCGACAAACAGGTGCAATTAGCAACAGAATTAGTCAAAGCCGGTGCCGATATCATTCAAACAGAAGGCGGTACCAGCGCCCAACCAACCCACGCAGGAACCTTGGGATTAATTGAAAAAGCAGCGCCTACTTTAGCCGCCGCTTTTGAAATTTCCCGCGCCGTATCAGTACCCGTACTTTGCGCTTCCGGCATTTCCAGCGTCACCGCACCGCTAGCTATCGGGGCCGGGGCTGCAGGTATTGGTGTCGGATCTGCTGTCAGCCAACTTAACAGCGAAGTGGCGATGGTAGCGGCTGTTCGCAGTTTAGTTGAAGCCTTGGCAAAAGTAGAGCGATCGCACTTATCTGCATTGATTTAGTGCTGATTTGAAATGTGAATTGTAGGGGCAGTGCCCCCGTGCCTGCCCCGCCCGATTAATAATTGACAAACCAGACTGCATAATCATCCAACAACTGATTGTTTGGAGAACTTTCATCGCAGGCTTCTAAATCAACTAAAGGCAGGATAAATTGTTTTTTGTCACTCAAACGCTGTACGGTGACAATCAAACCTTCGTCAGAATTGAAAGAGTCTTCAAACTGCGCGATCGAGAACGTATCGGTGTAAGAAGGTTGAGTTTTTTTCAATCTTTCATATTCTTTCTTGCTACGGGAACCGAGAACGTATTCTTCTTCCCACGCAAAATCTTCTCTCCCGGTAACTAGGCAAGGAAATCTAAGATTTTGCTTGAGATATTCTAGATATTTAGTTAATTTTTTACCATTCACATCAATATTTTTTGAATTCAGGATTTTGCTAACTTTGGTTTCAAATTCTTTGACCTCAAAAGGTTCGCTGCCTGCGATCTCGACAGGGATTGCCAATTGACCCAAGTTAAAGTCAGGCATTTCCATCAGCAGCCGTTCGAGCTGGCTGAGTTTTTTCGGCCTTCTGCCTGCTACAATAGTTTCGTCAAGCTGGATGGGAGGAAGTTTTGCGGTTAGTCCAGATTTGCTTTGCTCCTGTCGGTCATCTTGAGATTGGGACTCTGGAAATTTAGACTTTTTTAATTTAGGCTTCTCAAACTTAGGCATAATTTTATCTCGATGTGCGGGTTTATCAACAGAGTATATCTCGGCAAAAGTACATTTCGCGTTCGATACAGTATCTGATGAGGAGGATGAAGCTGTGATGCAACTACTGAAATCACCTGACGAATCGGAAGTCTACCAAGGACAATTCGGCGAATTTACGATTACTCAAAGCGATCGTACCGGAGTAATTGTCTACCGCGCCGGATTGGGAGTAGCGGCGCTGTGTTTTGCGATCGGCACTACCCTAGTGCTGCAACACGGTAACAATTCAACAGCAATCCAAGCTCTCACACCTATTTTTGCTTGTTTCTGGATAGCTTTGGGTATCAGCTTAGCAACTATTCACATTTACATGGTGGCACTGCACAGACTGCTGCAAGTATTTTGGGCTGTTGGCGGTGCAGCAGCGCTTGCTATCGCCTTGATAGTTAAGGAACCTCTAGCTTTAGCAGTGTACGATCGACCGGCTACTTTATGGGGAATTGGCTTCACTTTTGCTGCTTTAACAGGAATTTATTTCAAAGAAGCTTTTTGTTTCAACCGCCTAGAAACTAAGTTTTTGACTCCAGCAGTTCCGCTATTAATCTTAGGACATATCTGCGGTTTTTTGTCAACCGATAAAGAACAGTTTTTGCTGGCAGTGTGGGCAGCTTTGTTTATCATATTTGCCGTGCGGAAGTTCGTGCAGCCGATGCCGCAGGATATCGGTGACAAAAGTGTTTTTGAATACCTGAAACAGAAATAATATCGCCTCCAGTCGATCGAGTGCAACAAGATTAATTCGCAGTGCGGATTCTGCAACAATACCGGTAATGTCCGCCCTGGGTACCTTACCTACGGCTTATAAATAATATGTAGGGTGCGCACTGCGCACCTTACCTACCAAAATAAATACTGTCTTAAATATCTTATTGCGTAACTCCTAAAAACTTAAAAATCAAGTGAAGTTTTAACTTTTGCACTGTTAAGAAAGCAATCATTTGCGATCGAACTGTCTTTACATTGCGTTACATAGAATTGAGCCGTGCCGAGGAAGAGGTTCAATCTATGAAAGTATCGATCGCCCTTGCCAAAAGACAAATTCCCCGCAGCAGCGTGCAAGTGTGCTACCCTACATTCACAACCCGTAATTTTCCACTATCGGGAGACTAGATAATCGTGTTGGTTCAAGCACCTCAAACTCCCAATTGCCAATGGTTTAGCTGCATTTCCACCACTGTGATGACAGCTTTTTGCTTGTTGTCCTTTGGTAGCGATCCAGCTACCGCCCAAAGCCCCCAAAATCGAGAACTGAAAGTCGGCGTAGTACAGCGTTTCGGCACTAAAATAACCGATAAATTGACCCTAAAATCATTACCGGGCGATCGCTTAACTTTGCGTTACAAAACTCCTCAAGGCATGGAAACGGCTAATGCTACCAGCGTCAGGTTAGAAATAGCCACCAGAAAGTTAGAAACAGCAGCGATCGAAGAAAGGGTAGTATTAAGTTCTCACCGCAGTTTCGAGAGTGCGGAAGATAGCGCCAATCAGTGGCGCAAGCGCGGAATAGAAGTAGAAATCGCTCAGCCTTTCCGGTGGCAAGTTTGGGCAAAAAGAGATATTTACAACTCGCCTTTAGTCCGGCGGTGGCTGTTGCAAAGCTTGCAAGCTCAAGGCTACAAAACAGCTTTTTTAGATACTAAAGTTTTCAATCAAATCCCGCAGGCATTTTGGGTATTGAACGGTTTTCGTTTCAACCGCAACGAGTTAGATATTTCAGCAGGCAAAAATGTCATAGAAGTATTTGAACAAACCACGCAAGAAGCGACGGCTGTCGAACCGGAGAAAGCCATTCAACAAACCCGCCGCTACGGGGGAAATTTGCACCTGCAAAAAAATGCTTATGGCACTTATACCTTGGTAAATGAAGTGCCGACAGAAACCTATTTGCGAGGAGTTGTTCCCCACGAAATCGGGGCGTTTTCACCTTATGCTTCGATCGTCGCTCAGGCGATTTTAGCCAGAACTTACGCGCTGCGAAATCTGCGCCGATTTGCTGTGGATAATTACGAACTGTGCGCTGATGTTAACTGCCAAGTTTATAAAGGTTTAACAGAAGTTTACCCGCAAAGTGACAAGGCGATCGCTCAAACTGCCGGTTTGGTATTGACTTATCAAAATGAACTGGTAGACGCGCTTTATTCGGCTGCTAGCGGCGGAGTAACTGCGCGTTTTGGAGATGCGTGGCACGGCGCGGAACGCCCTTATTTGCAATCGGTAATTGATTCGCCGAAAAATGTTTGGGATTTGTCGAAGCAGAGTTTAGCTGACGAGAATAATTTCCGCCGTTTTATGAGTTTGAAACAGGGATTTAATGAGGAAAAAGAAGATACATTTCGGTGGAGAGAAGAAGCTTCTTTACCCGCGATCTCCGGCTTTCTCAAACAGTACCTGCAAAAGAAACAGCACCCCTTCGCTAATTTGAAAACAGTCAGTCAGGTGCAAATAGTCGAAAGGTCGCCGGCTGGTAGAGTGATGAAAATGAAAGTAATCACCGATTTAGGAACGATCGATATTGACAAAGATGAAATTCGCAATGCTTTTTATCCGCCGATCAGTACCCTATTTTATTTAGAACCTATTTACAATGCCGATCGAACTCTCAGCGGTTATGCTTTTGTCGGCGGCGGTTTCGGACATGGAGTGGGAATGAGTCAAACTGGTTCTTACAATTTGGCTAATTTGGGTTGGAATGGCGAGCGAATTCTCAGTTTTTATTTTCCCGGCGCTCAGGTACAACCGCTGAATGATACTATTACATTGTGGCGTCCTGAATAGTTGACAATTGATAATTGACAATTGACAATTGATATAGCGATCGCAAATGAATCATAAATCTTTAACCCCACCCCAGCCCTCCCCTTATAAAGGGGGGGGGAGCAAGAAATTTACAAATGATTTGCGATCGCTATAGTTGACAATTGACAGTTAACAATTAACAATTGATAGTTGACAATTGACACATGAGATAATTTATAAATCGCTGGTAGGGACACGGCACTGCCGTGTCCTTGTGGGGATTGTTCGATAAGCGAGTCTACTTCATTTTCAACCTGCTATCTGCTGTATATCCTGCCCTGTCGAACGATCGCAATAAGTAAGGTTCGTAGTGTGGACTTTAGTCCGCAGGATGTTAATTAGATGGTGTAAATATCATATAATATTTGTTATGAAAAAAACTCAACTCATCAAACTGTGTGCCTTATCCCTGAGCCTTTGTTTGTTGTGCGGCCCTACAGTTCAAGCCGAACCGATAGCAAACCCCCAACCACAGCAGAAAACTTATACTAACCGAGAAATTTTGCAACAGTTGCTAAAGGCAAAAGTAGTATATTTGGGAGAAACCCACGATCGCGCTGCAGACCATCAAGCTCAACTCAAAATTATCCAAGAAATGCACCGCAAAAATCCCAAAATTGCGATCGCGATGGAAATGTTTCAGCGGCCATTTCAAGGAGCGATCGACAGTTATTTAGCAGGTAAACTGACAGAAACACAATTAGTCGATCGCACCGAATACGATCGCAGGTGGCGTTTTCCCTGGGAATCTTACGCCCCATTTTTGCGTTTTGCAAAGGCACACCAACTGCCCGTCCTCGCATTAAATACACCATCGGAAGTTACCCGAAAAGTTGCCAGAGAAGGTTTAGAAAGCTTGAGTGCGGAAGAAAAAAAATACATTCCTCCCATCTCGGAAATTCGCACGGATAACGCCTCATACCGACAAATGTTGCTCGAAATTTACCAACAGCATCAAAAAGCAGGACAGGGAAACAGTACGGCTTTTGAAAGATTTTTGCAAGCCCAAGTTTTGTGGGACGAAACTATGGCAGAAAAAATCGCACAATTCGTTAAAGACAACCCCGATTATCAAGTTGTAGTGTTAGCGGGGAAAGGTCATATTATTTACGGCTACGGCATTCCCAGCCGCGTTGAAAGGCGGTTAGGAAGCGGCAAAATACAACAGCGATCGGTTTTATTCAGTTTACCAGAAAATCTTCCTGCATCTGCCGATCGGCCTATTGCTGATTTTGTGTGGCGGGATGCAGAATAGTACAATCTTACTAGAAAACAATTATCGGAAACAGCCAATGAGCGATCGACCAAAAATACTGGCATTTGCCGGCAGTACCCGCGAAGCATCCTACAATAAAATGATGGTAAAAGTTGCGGCGGCTGGTGCTAGGGCTGCGGGTGCAGAAGTTACT
>JBOFTL010000466.1:0-10975 GCA_051652045.1 Microcoleus sp.
GTATAAAACGCCGTAACGGGAATCTTTCTGTAGTCGGAACTATGGATAACAGTACCGTGAAGGAAATTTTGTATACCCTTAATCGGGCTGCAAAGATGCCCACGTCATAGCGTACTCGCTTGACGTGGGAGTATGTCACCAGCATTCGATCGAGCTTTGGCAATTCAACCGAGTCACGCAACTGCCAATAAGTACAAAAAAAAAGTTCAGAAAATTCGAGCTATTTTGATGAAAAAAATAGAACAAACTCAACCTTGTAAAGTTTGCAATTACTATTACGACAAGGACGGCATCAATTGTGCCGTTCATCCGGGCGGCCGCCCTCAAGAAATCTGTCGCGATTGGGAATTAACTTAAACTTAAATGAAGGAAGAAGGAAGAAGGAAGAAGTAAGAAGGAAGAAGGAAGAAGGAGAGATACCGTAGCGTTTTTTTTCATGCATCCAGGGAATCAGAAGAAAGAAAGTTAATGAGGTAAAACTACTAATGAAAACCAACAACCGTGCTTATTTGCAAAAATTGCTGCAAGAAAGAAACGAACGTCCTGAAAAAACGGCAGAAATCGATGCTGAAATCAATGCAACTTTCCGCCAAACTCACGCGATTTTAGTAATGGATATGTCGGGATTTTCCCGAACGACAGTCCGCTACGGAATCATCCATTTTTTGGCAATGATTCACCGGATGCACGCCATTGTCAAACCTGTAATTGCCGAATCTGGAGGTACGATAGTTAAAGAGGAAGCTGACAATATTTTTGCAGTATTTCCTGATGTCAAATCGGCTGTAGAAGCTGCGATCGACTCTCTGAAACACACGGCCGCTGTCAACACTACTCTGCCCCCAGAAATGGATATTTATCTCTGTATTGGCATAGGGTACGGAGAAGTTTTGATGCTGGAAGGAGAGGATATGTACGGATCGGAATTAAATCTAGCATCGAAGCTGGGAGAGGATTTAGCTGAACGGGGAGAAATTTTGCTTACCTCATCAGCTTTTGAACAGTTTGAGGGTGACAAGCAAGATTGGGAAAGAGTAGAATTTTCGATTTCTGGTTTAGAATTAGTGGCATACAAGCACGGACAATAATACCGATAAATATAGATTTAGATGCAAAGTCTTGGCTGCCCAAAAAGTTATAAAGATCGAATCAATGATTGACACACAAAAAAGTTGGCAAACTATCAATTTATCCGCTATTCAACAGCGGCTGGTCGCCCTCAAACAGCAGCCAGACGGTATGATTTTTTGCAAAGATTCCGGAGTTCACTATGTCGCAGTCAGAAAAGATAAATCCCAAATTAAGCTATCTTTAATAGAGAAAGTAAATTTGCATACAGATTTACTGCAATCCGTCCTAGAACTCAACAATCCTCTGCATTTGGTGTCAGAATATACCCAGGCGATGATGTTAGGTTTAGTGTGGCAAAATCAACCTCAAAGAATTTACATAGCAGGATTTGGAGGTGGTAGAATTCCTTTAGTCTTACACCATTATTTGCCAGAATGTACGATCGACTGTGCGGATGTAGATCCGATCGCGATCGAAGCCGCTACCCAATGTTTTGGAGTAAAATTGGACGATCGGTTGAGAGTCGCAATTCAAGACGGTAGAGAATATCTAGAGCAACAAACTCCAGATATTCAATACGATATAATTATGACAGATGTATTTTTTGGCAACGGTTACTTTCCCCACCGCTTAGCAACACAAGAATTTTATCAAGTTTGCCAAAAACATTTGTCAAGTGCGGGAGTTGTGCTAGTAAATCTGCTACAAAGAGATGAGTTTTATGCAGAAAAAGTGAAGACTTTTCAAAGCGTTTTCTCTCAGGTATACCTGTGTCCTTGGAAGGATATTAACAGCGTTTTAATCGGTACTAATAGCCCTATTTTAGAAAAAAGCGATATTGTCGATCGAGCCAAAAACTTGCAAAAATTGCATCAATTTTCATTTTCACTAACAGATAGAGCTTTTGATGTTAAAGTCGGTACAGAATTGACAGAATCTATACCTAATTTAGACTCAGCTAAAATTTTAACCGATGATTCACCGCCCTCTGGTTATTTTGATTGCTGGTTAGTTTGATTCAGGACTTATACTAATTATTTAATTAACCCCGATCGTTACATATATTCAGCCATTGCTTTTTCCAGGCGTTCCAATAAAGTATCGACATCCGCAGCCACTTCTTCAAAACAGGCGGGAGGAGGCGGTTCAATTTCAAATAAAATCAATTTAATTTCACCTTCGCCGATCGCCACAATTGCCACTTCTTTTTCAGGTTTGTGAGCTTTCAAAACTCCTAAAATTTCCTGAATGTGGTTTTTTACTTGGCGGTTCAATTCCTCGATCGCCTCTTTTTTACAGTACACGAAACGCGGCTTTTCTACAACATCAATCCCCAAAACATCCTCACTTTCCTCGCCTCTTTCCAAAAACAGCCCCCAAGCCAAAGCAGCTAATTCTTGTTTGTTATCCTTCACAAATAGATCCAGTTTGCGACGCCAGCTATTGGGATTTGGTTTGGACTCGGGGTTATCAAATAGAAACATTTTCTCTCTTTTTGCTTGTAGTAACTAAGTAGAAGTCAGAGTGGAAGAGTGGGAGATTGGGAGAGGGGGAGATTGGGAGAGTGAAACTGTAGGGGCGGTGCCCCCGTGCCCGCCCCCAGATTGGAAGAGGAGGAGAATTCTCCAATTACCAATTCTCAATCCCCAATTCCCAATTCCCAATTCCCAATTCGCAATTACCGATTCCCAACTGTCAACTATTTTATACCAGATTGCACGCGCCAGAGCGACGCATAAACTCCGTTATATTCGATCAGTTGTTCGTGCAAGCCCGATTCTATCACTCTACCCTCTTCCATGACGCAAATACAGTCAGCATTGCGGATTGTAGAAAGGCGGTGGGCGATCGCAATTGTAGTGCGATTTTTGGTAATTCGATCGAGCGATCGCTGAATTGCCGCCTCCGTCTCGTTATCCACCGCTGAAGTAGCTTCGTCTAGAATCAAAATTGGCGGATTCTTTAAAACCGCCCTCGCAATTGCAATTCGCTGCCGCTGTCCCCCCGACAATTTTTGACCCCGTTCCCCCACAATTGTCTCGTAACCTGACGGTAATTGCACGATAAATTCATGAGCTTCAGCAATTTTAGCAGCTTTTACGATCTCTTCCTCAGTTGCATCAAAAGTGCCGTAAGCAATATTTTCGGCTACCGTACCGTGAAACAAGAATACATCTTGACTCACCAATCCGATCGCCCTGCGCAAATCTCGCAAATTCAGTTGAGTTATATCGATACCATCCAAAGTAATTTGACCGTATTGGATCTCGTAAAACCTCAAAATCAACTTCACTAACGTACTTTTTCCCGAACCCGTCGCACCGACGATCGCTGTAGTTTTTCCAGCAGGTAACTTCAGCGAAAAATACCGCAGGATCGGCACTCTCTTATCATAATAAAAGGTAACATTTTTAAATTCTACCGCACCTTTAATCGAACTCACCGGCAGCCTAAGTTCGCCCGTGGGAATTGCGATCGGAGTGTCCAATAAATTCAGAACTCGATTAGTAGAAGCCATCGCGCGTTGGTATCGATCGAGAGTATCTCCCAGCCGAGTCAGAGGCCACAGCAACCGCTGAGTTAAAAACACCAAAACGCTGTAAGTTCCCACCGACAACCTGCCCGCGACAACTTCCAAACCGCCCTGAAATAAAGTAGCAATAAATCCCAAAAAAACCACAATCCGAATCAGCGGAACAAAAGCAGCCGAAAAGACGATCGCCCGCTTATTGCTTTGGCGGTAAGCTTCGCTTTGTTTTTCGATGCGCTGGCTTTCATAATCTTCGGCAGTAAAGCTTTTAATAGTAGTAATTCCCGTCAAGTTATTTGCCAATTGCCCGTTAAGAAAACTCACTTTTTCCCGCACTTCAGCATAAAAAGGAGCGAGGCGATTTTGAAAGGCGATCGAACCCCAAATAATCAATGGAATCGGCAGCATTGATAGGAATGCTACCCCCGGTGCAGCAGCAAAGAAAGCCGCACCAACAGCCATTACCGTTACCAGCACTTGAATAATCTCATTAGCGCCGCCGTCTAAAAATCGCTCCAGTTGATTGATATCATCGTTGAGAATAGATATCAAACCACCCGTACTGCGTTCTTCAAAATAAGCTAATTCTAATTCTTGTAAATGCGTGTAAGTTTCCAGACGCAAATCGTGTTCGATATTCTGAGCTAAATTGCGCCATAAATAATTGTAAGCATATTCAAACAGCGACTCAAATCCCCAAATAATTCCGCTTAAAACAGTAAGAATTAGCAGTTGCCAAAATACATCTTTGATGCCCCATGCAGCTAGGATAGAATCTTGCTCTTTCACCACCACATCAACGGCAATACCGATTAATGCTGGGGGTGCTAAATCGAAGATTTTATTGAGAATCGAACAGATAGTTGCCAGCCAAGCTTGCAGGCGGTGGCGGCGTCCGTATTTCAGCAGTCGCTTGAGAGGATGCACTGGTTTAGATGGCTTTGTTGGTGATGTTTGCAAATCATTCATAGGGAATAGGTCATCAAATCTGTAGGTTGGGTTGAACGAAGTGAAACCCAACGTTAACTCTACAACTATGTTGGGTTTGATTCTTGGACCCAACCTACGTATACTACCACATCTTGAGGATTTGTAGGATCTGTAGGTTGGGTTGAACGAAGTGAAACCCAACACCAAATCTAAGGCTATGTTGGGCGAAGCGAAGCGTTCATGCTTCAACTCAACCTGCGTAAATTATGTTGGGTTTCATGTTTCAACTCAACCTGCGTAAATTATGTTGGGTTTCATGTTTCAACTCAACCTACCTAGACTGTGTTGGGTTTCATGCTGCAATTCAACCTACCTAGACTGGGGGCGATCGAAAACTTTGAAAACACGCCCTACCCTTGGCTGCGGACTAAAGTCCACACTACAAACAGTCTCGATCGATTATCAACGATCGACTCTTACTTCTTACTTGTTCCTCCTTCCTCCTGAAAACTATCAACTCTCAACTCTCAACTATCAACTCTCAACTCTCAACCGATCGCGAGCGGGGACGCTCGCACTACAACTATCAACTATCAAAGATCGACTACCCTTTAAAAGTTAACACGGGCTTCATTTTAGCGACTAAATCGACCATTTGCGCCTCCACTTGTACATCAATTATCGGTTGAATTTCCTTGTAAGCGGCCGGTGCTTCTTCAATCCTCCGTTCCTCCCTTAAAGTAATGCAATCTACCCCAGTTAATCCCAAGGCTGCATCACTTTTGTCTGCACCTTCGCGACTCATATCGAAGCGCGATCGCGCCCTACCCGCACCGTGTGAGGCTGAGTTCAAAAATCGATCGTTCCCCTTTCCAACTAACAAATAAGACGGCGCGCCCATCGAACCCGGTACGATTACAGGCTGGCCCGGATAGGCGGGACAAGCACCTTTACGAGTCACCCAACCATCACCTTCAGCTAAGGTAATATTGTGAGGCAAATCGTATACTAAAGGAGCTTCGATCTCGCCGAAAATTTGCCGCAACCGCAGGCGCAAAATTTCTGCTAGCAACAAGCGGTTGATAAAACCGTAATTTGCAGCCGTCGCTTCTGCTTGCAGGTAACTGCTGACAACTTCGGGGTTTGCTGCGACAGACAGCGGAAATAGATTGGATTCAGGGTATTTTAGCGTTTTCGGCCAAGCTTCGCGCGCTCGATCGCGCCACATTCCACCGATGTATTTACCGACATTCCGCGAGCCCGAATGGATCGTGAAAGCGATTTGTCCCGATCGCACTCCCCAAGTATAAGCGGTAGCTCGATCGATGACTTCTTCAACTACTTGAATTTCGACAAAATGATTGCCGCCGCCAATGGTAGCTAAGCCGCCATCTCTAACAGTACCCTCATTTGGAACTAATTCTTCGGGAGCCCATTTAACATCGCCATTCATGGAACCGCTGAGAAAAGTGCGTGAAGCAAATCTATCCCGCAGGGAATCGCACTCTGATAATAACTGATAGAAGTCAGAATTAGCGACGCTACCGATGGGGTTTTCCTGCATACTTTCCAACCATCCGGGTATTCCGTATTGAAACATCGCGCGAGAGGTTTTTGCACTCATGCTGACATCGCGAGTACCGAAGAAATAATCGCCTTTCATCAATTCCACAAAACGATCGCGCTTTGCGAGAAATTGGTCTAAAGACAAATCTGCAACGTGCAATCGCATCCCGCAATTTATATCGGAACCGACAGCCGCCGGAATCACCATTCCTGTTGTACGGACGATCGAACCAATAGCTACTCCCCCATCTCCCGGATGGAAATCTGGAGTCGCACAAGCACTGCAAACGCAACCGCCTTGAGGGTGGCGTACCTGGGCCAGATTTGCTAACTGTTTGAGGGCTTTTGCTTCCACGGGACAACCTTCGGGAAGCAAGACTTCTGCGGTTGTAGCACCAGCATTTTGCAGGTGTTTTTCTAAGGAACTATTTAGATGAATTGAGTAGACTTTGTTGTTGTAACTAACATCAAGACCTTGCCGAGACAAAGCTCGCAAAAGCCTGGGCAAATTTTTGGGCTGCTGCATAAGAATCTGTTGCGGCTTGCAAGGCAATTACCGCAATTGGTTTGATGGAGTGTTGTAGTGAATCAAAGATTTTGGTTCAGCAGCCGCAATCTTTTTGAAGAGAAGCTGAAGGCAACTTTTCTACCTACTATAACTCTGACACATGATTCTTGAAATGTCAAGCCTAGTTATTTTAGATTTTTGCAACCGCAGGTAAAGGCGGATAAACGCAGATAAATGCAGATAAATGCGAGTGACGATCGACTATTAACGATCGACTATTACAGTTGGAACATTCCCGCCGAAATTCCCAAACCAATCGTACCGACAGACAACCCGATGAGTCGAGAAAAAGTTGAATTGGGCAGACATCTTTTTAATGCTTTCACTGTCACGGCGGATTGAATTTTTCAGATTCTATTATGCACGATCGGCTCGCTTTCAAAGAAGTTGCATTTCACAATACAGGTTTGTACAATATACCTAATTTATTTTACGACAATAAAACCACCCCCCTTCTTAAGGGGGGCTAGGGGGAATCGAATTGTTAATCGTCAAACAGTAGTCTTTAACTACCTTTGGCGCCCGATTTGAGAGCGATAGGCATTTCTGCGTCCCTACCTGTGAGATCACTCCCCGTGAACTCCACCAACAACTTTACCCCGAAACACAACATAATTGTAGATGTTGTAAAAAATCATAATCGGGATTAAAAAGCCGATGAACACGATCATAAACACCAGGGCACTGGGAGAAGCAGCAGCCTGGTAAATCGTAATTTTGGTCGGGATAATGTAAGGAAAAACAATCAATCCCAAACCGATGAAAGAAAGTAAAAAAATCAAAATCGTCCATACAAAAGGCGTTCTTTCTTCCTTGCTAGCGAGACTTTTGAGCAGCAGTCCCACTAACAGGACTCCCAGCAGCGGAATGGCGATAAAGACATAAACTAGAGGTTTTTCAAACAACCTCGCCCTGGTACTTTCATAGAAAATTGGAGTGGCGATCGTAATTAAAACTGCTCCGATTAATGTCGTTACCGCCGCAATTTTAGCAGTGCGATAGTGAGTTGCTTGGAGTTCCCCCTCAGTCTTCATAATTAGATAGGTGGAACCGATCAAAACATAGCCTTGAATCAGCGTCAAAGCAACCAAGATCGATCGCCAATCCAGCCAATCCCAAGTAGTCCCAGTAAAGTGTCCCGCTTCATCAACCGCAATCCCTTCAATCACCGCACCGAGGGCCAAACCTTGAGCTAAAGATGCTAAAAAACTGCCAGCACCAAAAGCGTAATTCCAAAACTTTTTGCGGTTAGAATGCTCGCGAAATTCAAAGGCGACAGCTCGAAAAATCAACCCGAAAAGCATCATGCAAATCGGGATGTAAAGCGCCGTTAAAATCGTGCCGTAGGCGAGGGGAAATGCTCCAAATAAAGCGCCTCCCATCAACACCAGCCAGGTTTCGTTAGCATCCCAAACGTTGCCCAAACTGGTCATTAAAATGCCCCGACGTTCTTCGTCGCTAGCAGTGAGAGACAAGATTCCTACTCCTAAATCGAAACCGTCAAGCATGACGTATAGCAGCAGAAATAAACCCAAAATGACGAACCAAACTTGCGGGAGAAAATGCTCTAAAGCTTGCATGAAATCTCCTATTTTTGTGCTTCTACGGGACGGCGATCGGGAATGTGTTCTGCAGGTTGACTTTCGATCGCGGGTCGATCGTCCATACCGGGAACCTGCAAATTTAAATTAGGGCCTTGGCGGATAATTCGGCTGCCGAAATACAAGGCACAAACTAATAGAAAACTGTAAACAACAGCAAAGCAAATGAGAGAAGTTAAAACATTGCTAGCAGGGATTGCCGAGACAGCATCAGCAGTACGAATTTTCCCGTACAAAGCCCAAGGCTGCCGTCCCACGCAGCGCACGATCCAACCAGATTCTACAGCAATATATCCTAAAGGAGCCGCTAAAATCCAACCTCGCATCAGCCAACTTTGACTGCCGATATTTTCAGCAGAAAGTTTGCCTCGAATCCACTGAATGATGCTGAATAACATCAAGCCGACAAAGAAGAAACCAATCCCGGACATGATGCGGAAAGAATAGTAAATCAAACCTACCATGCGAGGTCTATTTTCCGGTTGCCATTCCTTCAATCCGAGTACGGGTTCGGAAAGTTTTTGTTTGAATTCTAAAACATATCCCAAGCCGTTGGGAACAGCAATTTCCCAGCTATTTTTTTGAGATTTTTCGTTAGGTAAAGCTAGCACAGTCCAATCTGCTGACTCTCCCGCCGGGGTAGTTTCCCACTTAGCTTCGATCGCGGCTAATTTTGCGGGCTGATAGTGATAGACTTGTTCTGCACTCAAATGTCCGATGTAGATTTGCAAAGGTGCAACAGCGATCGCAGTTGCGATGGCAATTTTCAAAGACTTAGCAAAGAAAACCTCATGGCGTTTGTTGAGAATGTACCACGCGCTAATTCCGCCAATGACAAACAGCGAAGTTTCCAGCGTTGCAAAAAACATATGCAAAACGCTATTTAAAGCAAACGGATTGAGAATTGCTTGAAAATAATCGCTGACAATAAACTTGCCATTAACCATTTCTCCACCCGCAGGAGTTTGCAACCAAGAGTTAGCGACTAAAATCCAAACTGTTGAGAGGTTTGCACCGAATGCTACCATAATTGTAGCCAGATAGTGGACGATCGGGTGAACTCGCTCCCAACCGAACAGCATAATTCCTAAAAAGCCAGCTTCCAGCATAAAAGCCATTGAAGCTTCAAAGCCCAAAATGCTGCCAAAAAAATCACCAACAGCTTCCGAAAACGGTGCCCAATTCGTACCGAATTGAAATTCCATCGGAATTCCTGAAGCTACACCAATCCCGAAATTGAGCACGTAGAGTTTAGACCAAAAACGGGCGTGACGGTAATAATCTGGATTGCGAGTTTTCAGCCACAATCCTTCAACAATTACCAAATAAATCCCCATACCAGTAGTCAATACCGGCCACAGCATATGAAAGATAGCCGTCAGCGCAAATTGCATCCGCGATAGCGCGACAGTATTAGATAAAATATCCATCGTTACATCCTTTTGTCAGTTCGAGATAGATTAGCTTTCACGCATTCCAGAATTGACACTGATACTGTAACGCAGAAATTTCATCCGCACGCAATTCACCGAGTTATTTTCATTAAAACTTAAGATTTCTACTTTGTAATAGATGCTACATAGCAATCCTAAATGAGTCGTAAACTCTTGACCCCACCCCAACCCTCCCCTTAGTAAGGGGAGGGAGCAAGATCGCTACATAGCTCATCAATATACCAAAACGATCGCCCTCAAATAAACCTATTCTCACTTTTTTTCTCCCTTTCTCCCCTCTGCGCCCTCTGCGGTAAAAAAAATCACCAAAAAGGTTCATAGTGAGGACTTCAGTCCTCTCTATTTTGAGGACTGAAGTCCTCACTACAAACTAATTTGCGTGCGATAGCTCGATCGCACGCAACATCGGATTTAGATTAACGAACAGTAACCGTATAAGTCAATTTAAACGGCTTAAAATTAGCGCGATTTTTAGCAGAACCGCTCAATTCCAGTTCGTAAACCCCAGCTTTAGGAAATACAATATCCGCTCCCGGAATTCCTTGATATTTCTCCGCAGCAACAGCTTTTAAAGGCGGTCGCATCAACGGCTTATCCCCCCCTTTATAGCCCTTCGGATAAACTGCCAATTGGCAATTGCACTGCTCTAACGGGATAATTTGACCGCCCCTGCGAGTCAGGGCAAACCACACTCTCGCAGACTGTCCGGCACGGGGATTGTGATTGGGTTCCAGGTGAAAAGTCGCGGCGACATCTCCCGATACTTCGACTTCGTGAGCCAAAACATCGATCGAACCTAACTGCGGCGCTTGCGAAATTCCGCTTGCAACAAGCAATCCTAAAAAAACTAACAATCCCCAAGTTTGACTTTTACAAAACTTACGCAAGGAATACGATTTTATGTCATTACGAGCGCCAGCGAAGTAATCACAAAGACCGATCGAACGTTGCGAGTGCATAAGTCCTATTTTATTTAACAGGTGAAACATAGAATTTATCCAAACCTAAAATTGACCAAAACCAGCGCGATCGCGCAATCGTAACCAACAGGGCGATCGTCCCTAAAACTGCTGTGAAAATTTGATTTTCCAACTTCCATTCAAAGCCGCCGAGATAGCGAGAACCGATGAGTGCAGCGTGCGCGCAAGCTAATAAAAAAGCGGGAACAGTTAACAGGTGAATTTGCCGCCAAAGCTTGCCTAAATAATTTTGAATGCGATCGAAACTCGTCACTACTGCCGGCATCATTAACAGC
>JBOFTL010000467.1:0-4352 GCA_051652045.1 Microcoleus sp.
AACAACAAGCCCCCAGGGATCAACGTTGATCCATGGGGGCTTGTTGTTGGCACTGACCCCAGCTAAGCCGATCGTGATGCGGCGTTCAGGATGCTGAGTACATCATTGACCTGATACCAGCAGTTTGGGCGCATCCCAGGAATAACCCGCTTAAGAGTGGCTCCATCCACGTCAACCCCTTCCGCTGCCAGCGCCGTCAGAATGTCCCAGCCCATTGCCCACCCTTCATTGTCAAGGTAGGCGACCAAGGATCCAATCATCTGGATTGTCGCATCCGAGTATGCGATCGCCTTCAGTTTTTTCATGCTTAGCTCCGCAAAGCGGTTCTCATGGCGGCATTGAGCGATCGCCACCATAAAACAGAATTGCTCAAAGCTATATTTCTTGCCCTTAACCTTCGCCCAACCCTTCCACCGAGTCCAAGCGTCGGGCGAAACACGACTGCCGTAAATTTTTTCACACGTCCGCCGAACTAGCGGACTGTCGAACGTTCTTTCTGTCTTTTGACCCATGGCGATCGCCTCCACCCCACTCCTTGCATTATCCCCCTGACGATAGGTATAGCACAAGTTTCAGCCATTTTGACGAGATCAGGCTAAGGATGTAAAAATAGGCTAAGGATGTACATGCCAAAATCGGCTCACAGCAATGGTTTCAGCCTATAAATCTTTTCGATGCTAAGGATGTACATGTTTTTTAGTCCACATGTACTCATTCGCCCTGCCAAGTGAGTACATGTGGTAGATAGCTGGCCGATCGGCAAAAAAAATAAATACTTGACAAAACATCCAGGCCGCGTACTGTGGTAGTAGTCGTGAGAACATCGTAAAAACATCGGCGGGGCAAGGGTTTGAGATGAGTACGTTGACACCGGAAGAATTTGTGGAGAAGTGGAATCTCAGCCCTGCCCAATTTGGATCGATGATGGGGTTGAAGTCAGCCCAGGTCGATCGCTTGCTTGCGAGGCCGGATGCCGCTCGCAAGCAATTGCCAACTCAAGCTCAGAGCGATCGCCTGACGGAACTCGATATTATCCTTGATATGATGGTGGCAACAGGCGACGATGGGACGATCGCGAAGCTTGAGGCAGCGATAACGATCAGCACCACAGCTATCAAATTCACCGAAAGTTCTGAAGGGCTTAAGGAATCGATCAAGGCAGTGAAGCGATCGATGTCCGCCGCGTTGAAAGATCTCAAGTGCGATCGTGAAGCTTTTCAGGAGTCTGAAGTGGTGAAGCGACTGAGTAAGATCATCAAAAGACGTCAAAAAGATTGACGGTTTTATCAAAATGATGTTAGAGTAATCCCAAGCTAGGGGTTGCGGCCCCGCGTTGTATTCCGCGTTGTGTTTGAGGATCTTGAGGAGGCTTTAACGTGAAGGATGACGAGAGTAATCAGTCCGGTTTGGCGCGAGTGGACACGTCCTCCGCCAGTGCGAGTCCCGCCGCGAGGCGAGTCCCGCCGCCAGTCAAGCGGACAATGCAAAAGCCGTCGGTTGAGGAATTGACTCCCAAGCCGATCGGCGGGACTGCGGCGATCAGGGCTGAGCTGGAAGGCGCTCTTGCGCCAGTGTTGCAAGAGATTTCGGACGGCGAGTACAACGCAGCGGCTCGTGTGGTCAATGCATTAATCCCGCGCATAATCCAAGCGCGATCGGCTCAGTCCGAGCAGCGAATTGCCGATCATGTCCGCGACATGGCGGGGGAGGTAGCGATCGATGCGATCGGAAATTTTCCGGGCGTGTTTGCCAGTAATCAGACCGCTATCAATAGCATGGCTGATGTGCTTTTTGACGAGCTGTGTCAAGTCTAGCTGGCAGATAAAGTTGGTTGGTGTGGTGTGTTTTCTCGGGTTATCGTTGATTTTTGTGAATTTAGGAGAAAGGCAAGATGGGCGGAATAGTGAAAGCGTTGGGTTCGGCGCTGACGCGCAAGCACGCTAGCGAAAGTAGCAACACGGCTCTAGCTACACGATCGATGGGTCAATCGGTGAAGGCGTTGGACGTTGTTGGACGCGGGAACGTCCGCGCTGCTGAAACAATGACAAGGGCGACAAACCTGCTGGGCGTTGAAAGAATCGATCAGTCTCGTCGCCATGAGTTAGGTAAGCGATTTGGTGAACTGCAAGCATGGGCTGAAGGGATGGAAGATTTAAAGCCTCTGGTTTTGCAGGCGGCCAAAAATTACGAGAAAGGCCATGCTGCCCAGGCTCAGATGGCTGCTGCGATCGGTAAATCTTCTCGAAAGGTAACGCTCCTCAATGCGACCACGCAGCAACAAATGTACCGAGAGCACGCTCAGACATCTATGCAGCTAACAGTCGCGCAAGCCGCCTACGGCGGACAAACGTGGTCAGCATGATGAAACCATTTCGAGAATTGCTCAGTTTTTGGAATGAGGGGGGTCTTATCCTCTCTCTTCTTCTGTCGATCGGCTACTTTGGTAGTCGTCAAGCCTTGTCATTACTGCCTGCTGCCATACTGATTTTGTTTCTTGTCGCTGGGGTCGCACTAGCTATCAAGATGGCAATGATTCATGCACAACCACAAGAGGAATATGGGCAGGCGCAAGGATGGGGCGATCGCGCCCTTTGGTATTCAGCCCTGTTCTTGGTGGGTACAGCAGCAGTGACCTTCTTGGGTTCGCTGTTGTAAATTGCTGTAAATTTCAACCCTTGAAACAGCTTGTCAACGATCGCTTCTAACACGGGCGATCGTTTTTTTATAAAAATGATTTCAAATAACATCAAAATGATGAAAATGTGTGCTACATTCGATGTAAGTTGTTTTGAACAGGGTATAAAACGATGCAACAGCCCGCAGCAAAGCCAACAATGCATGTGATGCGGCGATCGCCATCGCCGCCACTCAACCAAGTCAACACTCGCAGCAATGACGAGATTATCGCTGATCAGGTAGCGGCGATCCTTGCGAAGCGGGCTGCGGCCAATGATGCAGCCAATCCCGACAATTGGACGGCGATCGATGCTGCAAGGGTCTCGGTCAAGGCGGCTGAGAGTAGCCGCAATTACCTCAGAATGGCGACGGACGCGCATGACGAGATGCGGACAATGCTTGAGCTGTTTGGGATGGAGATCAAGTCTCTCCGCCGCCAGTGCGCGACATTGACCGAGCAAAATGCAAGCCTAAGAAATACCTGCATAGGATGTGGGATTGCAAGCGCAATCGTTGGTGGAATAGCATGGTCGCTTATCGGGTCATTTTCTTCTCCAGCCCAACCCCAACCTCAGCCTCAAGTCCAGATCGAGAGGACGGCGGGATGAAACTACAACAGCACGTTGCCACCAAAAAAGAGGCTGTCCGTGGCTGGGATATCCTATCAGCGGGGATGGGGATTACTGGCTTTTTCCTGATTGCATCCTGCCTCGTCCAGCCTAAGGCTAAAATCAATGCCATCAGACTGCCCGCCGCTGTAATCATGCTAGCTGGCTCATGCGCGGCGGAAAGACTGCGAGAGAGTGACTTGCTCTCACTCGACAAGGCGATCGAGTTCGAGCGAGGGATTGTCACCGAGAAGATCCGAAAAGATACGCTTCTCAGGGAGACGATCGACGACTTGCGATCGGAAGAAGAATTATTCGTCACTGTTCCCCGCGATCGATGGGGCGATTTGGCGGAACGCACAGGTATCATGCCGCCAAACATTGAAGCCCGTCAGGCGATGCAGCCTCAAAACGGCGGTGGTCAGGCACCGGCAACACAAGTAATGGAGCCGCCCGTTCAGTCTGAGTTGGCAAATGCGGCAGACCCAACCCCTCAAGGATACGACCCCGAAGAGGCGGAAAGCGATCGACAAGGCGATCGACAGTCTGAGATTCAGGATTGCATTGTGTTTGCAGATCAGGTGGCTGCGTGGTTCAAAGAGAAAGGTGATCTGGTGCCAGAAAGCCTAATCGCTGAGTGGCAGAACAGTCCCGGCATCGCGATCAAAGTGGAAGATGGACGAGCAATTATCGTCAGGAGAGAGGTTTAATTTATGCCTAAATTGCATTTAAAGCGGATGGTGGCTTGCTTAGCCCTGGGTTTAGCAATCGGTGGTTGGCAGGGCTTCCAAGCTGGTTGGAAGGGTCAGGAGTTCGTTAACTCAAATCCTGCCGCTAAGTTTATTATGACTGGGGGTTTCTAGGATGGCTAGACCTCAAGGTACATGCACGATCGCCGCTGCAAATCGCATTCTTTCAGGCTTAGCGATCGTTGAAAGAATCGAACTTGATGGTGGGGTCGAATTCTATCAGGCAATCGTCCGGGACGGCGGCAAATTGCAGCATAAAAATAATACTGAGTTGGTTGGCATAGTGATCGACTATGCGATCAAACATGCGATCGATCGG
>JBOFTL010000468.1:0-4228 GCA_051652045.1 Microcoleus sp.
AAAGACGATCGACCTTGTTTGAGGCTGCGATCGAAGGTTCTGCTCCCCGTTAGAATGGTTGTTGGTCGCAGTCTCTGGCTTTTCTTGCTCCACCCACACCCCGAGCGTAATTTTGCCTGCTTCGGTAAACTTAGCAGCATTGCTTGCCAAATTTAGTAGTGCTTGTCGCACCTTCGAGGAGTCAGCGTACATCGTACCGAGATCGCGATCGCAGTTGACGGTAAGGGTATTGCCATTTTTTGCCACCAGCGGTTGAACCGTAGTTACCACTTCATCGATCAACGTTGACACTTCAAAAGTCTCCAAAACAACGGTCATCTTACCGGCTTCAATTTTAGAAATATCCAGGATGTCGCTAATCAAATTGAGCAACTGCTTACCTGCGAGATTGATGCTTGCCAAATCCATGACAAATTCTTCTTCACCCAATTCTTGAGCTTCTTCTTGCAGCAGCTCGCTGTAGCCGATAATCGCGTTTAACGGCGTCCGCAACTCGTGGGTCATATTTGCCAAAAATGTACTTTTAGCCCGGTTAGCGGATTCAGCAGCCTCCTTAGCGACTTCCAATTCTCGGGTGCGCTCCTCTAACTGTCGCCTGCGGACTTCCAAGCCCGTGAGCAAACTACCGATTTGCTGTGCCATCGTATTAACAGTAGAAGAAAGCACGCCGATCGCATCATTAGAAATTACGGGCGATCTTACTGCAAAATCACCGCTTGCCATCTGTTGGGCGGCTTGTCGCAACAAACTCAGATTCCGGATAATTTTCGATACCGACACCAAGCCTACAATACCGGCGATCGAACTCAACACCAAAGCTGCCATCAGCCATTGCTGAGTGCGACTGGCTGCGGTCAAAGTTTGTTCCACCAATACCGCCATAGCTGCATCGCGAACGCCGTTCCCCGAGGCCGCGACTTCTATTGCCATCAAATAGTCTTTCATTTGCGAGGCACCCAGCCACCCGACTCCCACAGCCATCCAAGTTATGAGTACCAAAATCCCAAACAGCCCGACTAAAGAAGCCCGAGTTCCCAGGGAGAGGTGCCTCGGAGCGAGAGCCGCCGCCCAAGCATAGCGTTTGAGAAAAGGATCTGGCTGCACTGGTTCCTGGGAACTCCAAATTTCATCAATTTGACCGTCCGATCGGACCCGACCGATGCGCACTGTTTTCCAGGTATGCTGAGTTTTGGCATCGATTTTTACTCTTCCCCCAGGTGCCGCAAACTCGATATTTTTTGCGGCAGCCCTAACTTTAGCAACTTCGATCGAACCTGCTTTTTCTACTGCTTGTTTCCACAAGTAAACGCCAAAATAAGCAGCTTCGATCGGATCGTCGGTAACTCGATTTGCTCCGTATTTTTCTTGGTAAGCCTTGACAAATTTGCGATTTTCTGGAGTATTTACTGTTTGAAAATAGTTCCAAACTACCAAGTGTCCGGAAATATTTTTCGGTTCGATCGTGCGAATCTCTTCTTCTGCTACGCTGACCGACATTATCGGTAACTTGTCAGCAGTCAAACCTGCTGCTTGAAGCTGCTGGAAAAAAGCCACATTAGTATCACCGTTGAGCGTGTTGAGAACGGCATCCGGTTTAACTGCTAAAATATGGTCGATCGTCTCGAAGACTTCCATCGAACCCAGCGGCAGATACATTTCTCCTACCAATTCTCCCCCGCAGGCCGCCAGTTGAGCTTTCACCAGTCCATTTGCCATCTGGGGAAAAATATAATCCGAACCCAGGAGGAAAATTTTACGCTTTCCCTGCGACAGCAAATAATCCACACCTGGGACAATTTGTTGGTTGGGGGCAGCACCGGTATAGAAAATATTCGGAGACTGTTCGAGTCCTTCGTACTGTACCGGATAAAATAACAATCCGTTGTTGTTTTCCAAAACTGGCAGCACCGCTTTCCGACTCGCCGAAGTCCAGCAGCCAAATATAGCAGCCACCCGTGCTTCCAGCAGCAATTGCTTGGCTTCTCGGGCAAAAGTCTGCAAATCGCTCGCTCCATCTGCTACAACTACTTCCAAGGGACGCCCTAGAACTCCACCAGCCGCGTTAATTTCCTCAACAGCCAGCAGCGTCGCGTCTTTGACACAAATTTCGCTGATGGACATCGTACCCGTCAGCGAATGCAGCACGCCTATTTTTATCGGTTTGCCAGCCTTGGTGGCTGCTTCGAGCTGGTTGCTGTTCCTTGCTCCCATAACGTTTTAATTTTTTACTTAATTTTATAAAATTTCGATAGCTTTTGCAGCTTGAGAGACTGAATGGGTTGTTCGGAGGGAAGCAGGCTTTGATAATTATCCAACTATTTGGGGGTGACTAAATACTACTTCATCCTTGTAGTTGGAATCCATACCCACAACCCGAACTTTTGTTTTCTGTTCAGATCGTTCTTTATGAGATTTATACAATAATTGACGCACAAATTGACGCACAATAACAGACTTGCCTCGATTCAAATCGTTGAGGTAAATTCTTGCCGTGCGCTTTATCAAACTCTTGTTGCTTCTCGATGCCATTACTGTGTTTCCTTCAAAGCTTTAATCGTTGCTTGGGTTTTCTTTCTGCCTCGCAGGAATTTACACCCGACCCATCTCTTCCTTGATGTATGCTAACTCTTGTTTAGCCAATTATCGATCTCGACTGCAACAAAACTTTGCAATTGCTTGGTTTTGTTGCCTTGATTTGCCGTACAACTCAAATTATGGAGCTGCGATGCCAGACCTTAAAGCTTTTACAGTAGCCGGAGGACTCCAACCGGAATTTTTTTGTCTGTATATTGAGTTTTATGAAGTGCGGTATCTGTTCCCAATCTCCCTTGAGGCAGATGGGAGTCCCAACAATTTTTTTTATTATCGATATCAGGTGAACTTTTTAGTTGACATCTTGGAAATAAACTTTGCAAGTAACAAGGTGAATGAATAATGAATAGTGAAGAACGAGATATCGAAGAAGAAACCCCTCCCATCACAGTCAAAGGTCATAAAGTAAGTCTTCCCAAATCCAACTTAATGTCGGCTCTTGTCGCCCGTTATACCCGTAGGGTTAACGGGTGGGGAATGCCGACCAACAAAAAATTGAGCGTAGCGAATCCTTATTCTGGAGTTGTCTGTTGTTCAACGTATTTCTTGAGCTGCTCAACAGTTACCCCGCCACAACTAGCTACAAAATACGAACCAGTCCAGAACACTGGTTTTCTGTAAATACTGATACTCATGATTCTAACTTACTGCTACCGAATTAAACCCAGTGCCGAACAAGAAGCTGCAATGTTCTATACATTGGAGCTGTTGCGCCGTCACTGGAATTATTGTTTGGGGCAAAGGTTGGATTGGTTGCGACGCACTCGCTCGGGGATTGACCGTTGCAGTATTATTTCTGAGCCAATAGGCGAGATACCTACCACTGTCAACTATTACACCCAGCAGTCAGACCTGAAGCAAACTAAAGTGCTGTTTCCTGACTACAAAAACATTTGGTCAGAGTCACAGCAAATTAACTTGCAACGGTTAAACAAAGCCTGGGAACGTTGGTTGTTTCCCGATAAGTCAGGCAAACGTGGCGGTAGACCGAAGTTTAAAAAAGTTGGCGAACTGCGGTCATTTGTTTACCCACGGGTTAATTGCCCTAAAGCCGGAGCACACATCTCCGATGGCGTCTTGAAACTATCAAAGATAGGAGAGATGCCTGTTATCTTGCATCGCCCTATTCCTGATGGCTTCACTCTAAAAACTTGCACCATTGTTCGCAGAGCTGACGGCTGGTACTGCTCCGTCTCTATACAAGATGAAACAGTACCCGAACCGATGCCACTGGACGAAGTAAAGAGCGCTGTTGGCATTGATGTAGGACTCAAGGAATTTCTCACCACGTCCGAGGGAGAGATAGTTCCTATCCAGCAAACTTACCGCAAAACTCAGTCTCATTTAGCTCGTCAACAACGTAAGTTAGCCAGAAAAGAGAAGGAGTCAAACCGTCACAAAGTAGATTAAAATTTCGACGAAAAACTTTAGACTGGGGTGCGGGCAAGATATACTAAGGCTCGCATCCCTTTTTAATGCAGTTAAAAGTAGCGCTCTCGATCGCATCGCCTCCGATCGAACGCAATAATACCATTTCTCTACGATCGTGCAACACTCTTTGACTCCCCCTAACCAGGGCGGGCACGGGGGCACCGCCCCTACAAGGGGGGAAATAAGAATACTGTTGCATTATAGT
>JBOFTL010000469.1:0-10579 GCA_051652045.1 Microcoleus sp.
GGCTGATAGGGCTGCTGAGGCTGCTGAGGCTGCTGCTTGGGAGGCTGATAGGGCTGCTGGGGCTGCTGAGGCTGCTGAGGCTGCTAGGGAGGCTCAAGCCAAAAAGATACTTGAGCTACTTTCAAATGCACCTGTCCCAAAGCCCATCGCTGCTTAAGTTGCGGAAAAATTCTGTCCCCTCAATGCAGAGGGGACTATTGCAAAAATCATCGATACCGCAACGATTCGCAAAAAGCAGCGGTACAAAAATCGAGAGCTAAAGGCCGCTCCCTGCCAAAATAGGCGATCGCCGCGTTGAATTATAGTTGTTGATGGTTTGGTCAAGGCGAGGTTTGCTAGCCAAGGATTGTAGTTGCACCGCTAGATTTTGCTGAAGTTGCACCAATTGGGTTAGGTTGCCAACGACACCGGAACTGGTCAAATCTGCCAACCGCTTAAACTCCCCATTGAGGTTACTAAGTTGAGCCATTGGGCTATTTGCACCTGAGTGTAAATCAACGGGTTGTTTCCTGGCAAGGAGCGCCCCAAGATTAACCCCCTGCGGCAATAATCCTAACTGACGTGCTGCCACATCGACTTGGCTATAATCAGGTTTTACACCATTATTTAGCCCAACTCTAGAGCGTAGTCCTAGCCTGGATTCCTTCTGGAGTTGGGCTATTTCCTTCTCTTTCAGATCTGGGTCGGTGCGAGATTGGGCCAACTCATAGCGAGAGCCGAGTAGATCCTTGCGATCATTAAGGTTATTCACCTCTCTCCGCGATTTAACCAATGCCTCACGGAGTTTATCGGCATCGATCAGCCCTTCGAGTTCTACTGCCGCCGCCACTGACCCCAGCTGAGCCGACTGCACACCCAACGAAGCTGCTCGTTTGTCCGCATCGGTGGCATTGGGGTCGGCTAGGACCTTTTCCTCTTCTGCCTTCGCCTTGGCCGCTTCAGCCTCTTGCTTAAAGACATTGGCTTGGGCTTTTGTGATGGCCAATCGACTTTGAATCTGTTCCTGTTTGAGTTGCAGCTCAAAGATTTCTCGCTCAATGGCCTGTGCATCCCTAAGGGACTTCAACCGAGCGACTGCGGCCTGTTCCTGCAATTTAGCCTTGCGCCCTTCATCCTTCTCGCTATCGATCAGGATCTTGTATTCCTGCTCAGCCAACCCTGCAATAGAGGCCGATAGCGCCTTACGAGATTCTAGCAGCTTATTCTGGCGTTCAATGCCGTCGGTGATCAGTTTGTTGACAGTATCGATTGTCTCGGTAGCCTGCCCGATTTCAGTAATAGCATTGCCAAATGATTTAACCCGTTCATCGATGGCTTCCATGGCCAGTTCACGGGTTTTCTGAATCTCTTGGTATTCCTGCTCAGCTAATTGCTGGGTAAGCTGTGCGGTCTTGAGCCGGGAATCGCGGATCGCCTTCTGGTGTTCACGTTCAATCTCAGGATTGGATGGGCTGGGGAGGTCGCTAAGGATTTTGAGATTAGTTTGCTCAAGCGCCAGTTCCTTGCGCAGGCGATCGCTCGTCACCCTTAGCTTGCGCTCATCATATTGTTTCTGAGTGATGAGGCGATTATTGAGCAGCGTTTGCAGTGCCGTGTCGCCCTCAGCTTCGGATTGCTGGATCGCCGTATTCAGTAGGTCAAGGTTATGGTCGAACTCACCCCGGTAGTACTCATAGCGTTTCTGAGCTTCATCCGCGACAACCTTGGTTAGCTCTGATTCAAGGACTTGACGTTCCGAGAACAGGTTTTCACCAATATCAGTCAACTCATTGGCCGATATTCTCTCAGCAGAGATTTGCTGATCCAGCAATTTGATGCGTCGGTTCAGTTCCTTCTGTTTTAGGTTAGATAGTTCGATTTCTCCATCGATTTGGGGCTGGACGCCAGCGGCAACCTGATTCTCAACAACTTTTTGTTGATTCTCAGCCCGTTTAACCCGGTCGGCTTCGATCTTTTCAATGACCTTCTGTTGATTTTGAGCCAACTGGATGCGTTGCTGGCCGCGCTTTTCCTCAATTTCGTTGAGTTTGTCCTGCAGCTCCTCGACCTGTTTGACGACCGCGTTTCTGGCTTCCTGCGGCATGGGTTGTGCAAGCTGAGCACGGGCCATAGACAGGGATGCACTAAGCCCTTCAGCCTGGGTGTCGTAAAGTTCAAGGTATTTCTTAGTTTTTTCTTGCTGTGCATCAAGTTCCTCCTGGTCAAACCTCTCACGGGTAATCGCCTGGTTTGCGAGCGCTTCGTTTAGGCCACTGGAGCGAGTGGTGTATTCTGCATCGATAGCATTACTCTGGAGCTTGATCGCCTTAGTTGAATCCGTCATGGCCTTGGCGAGTTTGCCCTGGATTAGTGCAGCGGCCTCGGCATTGGCTTGGAGTTTGTCGAGATTTTCGGTAAGCACCTTGAAAGTGCGTGCCCCATCTATTCCATGTTCGGCACTTAGCGCCAATTCATATTTCAGCTTTTTGAGTTCGCTCGCAGTGAGGGGAATTCCCTTCTGTAACTGAGTCAGCCCCTGGGTATAGAGTTTTGTAAACTCTATAGACCGTTCATTACTCCTAAGCTCCGCCTCACTCAACCCCGAAACAGCCCGTGCCATTTCATCTATATGCGGGTAAGCGGCAGCAGCAGCGACCCCAATCGCGGTTAATGTAATTCCTAGAGGAGTAATCAAAAATGCCAAAGATGCAAGTCTCAAGGCACCCAACGCCACAACTGCTTTACCAATGCCAGCCACAAACGAGACTGTTTGAGCAACGGCCAATACCCCTAATGCAAACCCAAGCCCTTGGATCGCGAGGGTGGCGGGGTTAGCATTGTCAGCGATCGCCTTAAGGATGGGTACACTATCTAATAGCCCACCCATTTGTTTATTGGCAAACTGAACCGCTTGGCTCATTAAGCCAAACCCAAATTCCACCGTTTTGGTTAGCTCTGCCAATCCACCTCGAATCGCCTCAAACGGGATTGCGAACCCGGTCAGTAGATCTTTGCCAATGCCGACAGCGGCGGTACCAAGTAGGCTGAAAATTGGAACAGCCACTGCCCCGACCAGCTTCACTGCTTCCCCGATTGCACCAAACACAGGGGCTAGTCGTTCGCCTGCATCTTGCATCAAGTCGATGCCAGCAACCACCCCGGCGGCAACGATTTTGAAGCCTTCCACTACGGTTGGGCCAATGGCAATTTGTAGATCTTCGATTTTCTTCCTGAGACTATCGATTGCAGTTGCCCCAGTTGCCATGGCAGCGGTCAGTCCGCCTTTCGCCTCATCCCCCACCAACTTAAGAGCATCGGCCAGCTTAACCGATGTCACTTCACCAGCTTCGATGGATTTCTGAAGCTCTGTGCCACTTTTCCCCATGGAGCGGCTTAACGCATCGAAAATGGGAATGCCACCTTCAGCGATGGTTTTTAGGTCTTCAGTGTCTACCCGTTGTTTGCGGAAACCTTGCCCAACCTGCTCGGTCACCCGTGTCAATTGATCTTGAGATAAGCCATAAACCCGTGATGCAGTTGTCAGCCCTTCAAAAGCTTCGCGGGTTCGCCCCCCTTCCACAGCAGTATTTTTAGAGGCCAGAGCAAATTGAGCATAGGATGCAGTTAATCCTTGCAAGGGGAGCTGGAGTTTCTCAGACTGCGATCGCAGGAATTCCATTTCCTTAGCCGCAGCCGCTGGTCCACTGGCCGTGAACTCTAAGCGGGTTTGGAGCCGCTCCATATTGATGGCAGTATCAAATGCAGCTTTGCCAGCTTGCACGACAGCATCGCCCAACGAATTGACAGCAACATAGGCTAGTGCAGCGACCCCGACGCCTTTGACAATGCCACCAAGTTTGCCGAGAGGGCCAAGAGGGACACCTGCATCAACCGCAAGCTGCTTAAGTCCATCCCCAATTCTTTTGATGGTGTTGAGTGGTCCACCGGTTCCACCGCCCGAACCGGAGATGCCACGACCAAGTAAGCCACCCTTCCCGCCGCCACTACCGCCCCCTGCTTCGAGTTGACGGACTTCCTCCTCCATTGCTTCAAGGGCAAGGTTAAAGCGAACCTCATCGTCTCGGATTTTTTTAAGGAGTGCCCGTGATTCTTTAAGGTCCGGCCCCTTGATTGGCCCTTGCGTGGATTCTAGGATCCGTTTGGCTTCTAAATTTGCCTTCTGCGATTCGGATTGAATATCCCCAGGTAGAAGGATCTTTTCCTCTTTGGCTTGTCCCGTTGGCCCAACCACAAACCGTCGCCCGGTCGGGCCAACTTTAGCGCCGTCAGCTAAGCGATTCTCGTCGTCTTTATCAATGTCGGCTTGCAGCCTAGCTCTGCGTTTGGCCGATCTCTGCTCTAAAATTTGTTCTTGCTTACGGGTCGCTTCAGCAAGGCTTTCAACATAATCATCAACCTGTCGCTCAAGGTCTTGAATTGCTTTGTCAGCGCGGTCAACATTTTTTTGGATTTCATTTGGCAAAGTGCTTTTGGCAGGATTTTTGAGCGCCTCATCTATGGCTAAACGTTCAGATTCAAGCTTTTTGATCTGTTTTTGCTCAAGTTCCTCAAGTTTTTTAGCATTTTCGGCAGACAAATCAATAGGAGTGCGGCGCTCCTTTAGGATATTAGCCGACCCTCTTGCGATCGCCTCCTCTTTCTGCTGAAATGCCTTGATTTCTTCATCCCGTTTCTTCGCTTCAAATTCTGCAATTCGCTGCGCTTCTTTGGCGTTTTCTCGTTCACGTTTTTGGAATTGACGGACTAGTCTGCGTTTTTCAACCTCTTCAAACTCAGCCGCTCGTTGCTCCTCTGTCAACTCTGGAGCATTTACGATTGGCTTAAATTGAGATACATTAGACGGAATTTTAGCTGTTTCTGCCTCTTTTGCTATTTTTTGAAGTCTATCAATTAAATCTTTTAATGCGGACTTTTGTTTTGTATTGGAAACATTAGAAAGATCCAGTGCCGCCAAGCTAGCGGGGTCATCGCCAGGGGCAGAAATCCCGACTTGGGCAACACGCTGATTGGCTAATTTTCGCTTCGACTCGATTTCAGCATTAAGTTTCTGGATGCGATCGCGAATGGGGTCGGTCGGGGCCAAGTCAATGCCAATAGAAGCCAGTGACTCAATAACATTTTTGAGGTCCTGAGAAGTCTCGTTAATTTCCTTGAACAATGCGGTCGATGCTTTACGGGCTGCATCCTGGGCAGATTGTGCACCAGACTCAGAACCTTTTTTGATAGCCTCTTTATAGTCCTTGGTGGCCTTAGCTAAGTCTGCGTAGTATTCCCGGATGTCTTTTTCGGTTGAATCAATCGATTCATCAATAAGCTTAATTTGGGCCGCATAAATATCGCGTGGGTCATCGGACCTTTTAGTGATCGCGACTGGCTCATCCACTACTTCCACCGATGAGGCCGGGATTGTAATGGTGGTTCCCTGTGGATTCTCTAACTTGGCCTTAAGGGGTTCTGTTGGCTTTTCAACCTTTACCTCAACTGCATCCAACTCAGGTAGGGTTAGCTTTGCCCCCGGCAGTGCCAGCGGCTCATCAACAATCTCCTCAGCCGCCACTTCAATGGCGTATTGATACTTTTGCTTTAACGCATTGGCAACCCGACCCAAATCGCCCTTAAGGACACTGGAGCGACCCGTCCCAGCGGCATTCCCACGGCTGATCGCTTCAATCTCAGCATTAAGAACGTTTTCAAGTTTGCGGGAAAGTTGTTGATAGACATTGATCAGGGCATCTTTGCTCAGTTCGCCCAAATCATTAATGCCTGGGATATTTTGAGAGGCAAGTTTCCCAAAGACCCCGCCAACCTTCCCGGCCCCCTCGACAATATCTTGAGCGGCCTTTGTGGATGCCTTTGCTACATCGCTAGCACCACGGGCAATATTGGAAGCAGCCTGAGTGCCAGATTCAACGATTTCATTAACGGCCTTGATTTCGCCTTGGGCAACCCGCGCCCCGGCGTCTTTGATTTCTTCAACATTTTTTTGAACAGCGCGTGATGTGCGCTCAACTGCATCCTGAACTGTGGCGATCGCTTCAGGAACTGCATTAACAAATTGACCAACCCCCTCCCCAACGGTTTGCACCCCTTGAAGGGCAGCGGCACGGGCATTCTCATTGGTGGCAAGCTTGACGCCTGTCTCTACCCCCTTCCCGGCAACGAGAATGGTCCCCAATTCGGAGAGAAAACTTTGGACCGAATGCCCGACGGCAACGATCGCGCCATCAGCAGTGGAGGCAACCCCCTGCACCATGGGTTGAAGCACATGGGTCAGTTGTCCACCGATGGCATTAACCGCCTGTGCCGACATTTCAGAGCCAGGTAGCCCGGATGAGGCGATCGCCCCGCTTAGTTGTTGGAATAGATGCGGCAATGCCCCAACAATATCGGCTGAAACACTAGCCCCAATTCCCTCAGCTAAGCCACCGGTGGCAGGAGTGAGGATAGTACTGATTGCCGATGTAATTGTCCCTAATATTTCAGCCGCACCGGGCACGGTTGCACTTGCAGCCGCCAATGCACCACCGACGGCTGCGGTTTTGGCGACAGGTTTGATGACTGGATCATAGAGGAGAGCACCGCCGGGAATAAACGAGGTTGCGGCGAACCCAATCTTGTCAGCAAGGGCCAGTCCTGCTTTGGCAACTGTTTCAAGCGCACCGCCTGCCATTTGTGCGCCCTTCAAGACAATGCCGCCTGCGGGTTCTAACTTTTGGGCGACTTGGGCGATCGCGCCAGGTGGTTGCAGTGATTGTTCGACTTGGGCGATTTTCTCTCTGGCATCCGTGGATCTACGGACTTGTTCTTTAAGATATTCCTCGCTTGCTTTGATATTGAGATTTGGATTGACCCCAATTTGGGCGGATGTGATTTGCCGAAAGACATCGGCTGAGGATTGGTCAATGGTGTCCAGGAGTTTTTCGAGGTCCCGAAGCTGATTAACCGCCTCCGACCCTTGGGCTTCTGCAAGGGGCAGTAGTTCGGCAATCTTGTTTTTGCCGGATGAAACATCAAAGCCTAGTAAGCGTTTGAGCTTATCACCCAACTGCCCAAATCGTTGTTGAAACTGATTGAGGTCTTTGGCCTGTTGCTCGATAGATTGAGTAGAGGCAACAAAGTTGTCAGCAGCGGCTTTGGCTTCTAACTCAATGCGAATAATGTCTTGGCTTTCACCGATCTTGGCATACTCTTCTAGCTCTGGTGTCAGGCGGTCTACATCTTCAGCAGTAGGGGAGTAAACCCGGTTGGTTGATTTTTCTTTTTCAAAATTACGAACGCCTTTGAATGACCCCAGATCGATTTGTAAACTATGGGCCACTTCTTCGGCGATGATTCGCTTTTGCTGTGGAGTTAGTTCTAGCCCCTGTTGTACTGCTTCAAATAATTCGTCACGAAGAATAATGCTATTGAGTTGAGGGACATAATTCGCCCCCGCAATCCCCAGCGTTGCATTAGACCCCTTAACAACAGTGGGCAAATTTTCGGGGTCAAACTGAATTCCAGCATTCCCGGCCAATTGTGAAGCAATATCCTGAACTGTCTTAGGTGTCTTGGCCGGGATAGCCTTATATTGCTGAGAAAGCCTCTCAATCTGTCCCGTTAGGGTCTTGTTCCGATCTTCCAGGATGCCAACCGATTTCTTGATTGCATCAGCAAACGCAACGGTTTGATTATATTGCTGAGTAATAGCGGCTTTGCGAGAGTCATCCGCTTTTGCTAGGTCTCGAAAAAGCCGTGTTTGTAGTTTAGTGTTTTTAACAAGTAATTCTTTCTGCTTAGCCAAATCAGACTGAACCTGTTTGGCTTCCGTAGAAAGTTTGGCCCCTTCCTCAAATAGAGCGCTGCGGCGTTCTTCCCGCCCGCCTAAGAGTTTGTAATCCTGAATTAGCTTTGCTCGCTGTGCATTCAGCCCTACTAATTCTTGTTGTAATTCTTGCCGTCTCTGTGCTGCATCGGCAAGGGGTTTAACGAGTCTGGCGTATTGATTGGTTAAGTCTGCGATCGCAAACTTCAGGTCATCCTTCTGCCCTGCATCAAAGTCGTCTGTTTTGGTTTTCTTAAGTCGATCAATCCGTCTGCGGAGATCTCGAACTTGTTTCTGAAAGTCTGCGTCAGCCTTCGTCGCTTCAACTGCTGCATCAATCTGAGCGATCGTACGTGGGATTTCCTCACCGCGCTGCTGAATCCGCCGCCCCAATTCCCGCCGTTGCTCAAAGATTGCCTCTTGCGCCTGGGTTCGGTCAGATGCGGTTTGGGCGCGTTGCGCTTGGGTCCGACTACCGGATGCAACTAACCGATCCTCTCTGGGGACAATAGCGGCGATCGCTGTCCCCAGCCGCTCAGTCTTGGCTTTTAGCCCCTCACTGAAGTTATCCACATAGGCTTGAGCCATCTTGCGGGCAACGGCAGCAATCTTAGGGGTATTGGAAAGTTTGCTCTCCAATAATGCCGGGAGTTCATCAATCTTCCCGGTTCGGATGCCTTCAAACAATGCATCGCTAGCCTTGCGCCCTAATAGTTCAGTCGAACCAATGGTGCCGCCCGCTGCATCCTCAATTGATTTACGAATGCCCTTCCCCAGGTCGGTGGTCAATTCGCGGGTAATGCCGAAAATGGTCCCGGTCAGTGTTGCCCCAATCGCATCAGTCGCCACTCGGAGGGGAGCGGTTGCAGCTTGCCCAATAGCACCAAGGATGCCACCGAAGCCACCCCCTCTTGATGCTTTTGCAATGCTATCTGCCAATTTGCCGGATAATTTATCCCCTGCCTCTTCAAGCTGTTTTAGATCAAACCCAACCCGAATCTTAGCTGTATCAGTGAGAAACCTTTGAGCAGCGATCGCCCCTAAGTTCGCACCAGCAGAAACATCGATCTTAAGTGCAGGCGTTTTCTGTAAATCAAGCTGTGCCTGAATTTTGACAGGGCCAACTGTTTTCCCCAGTCCCTTGATTTCAGCGACGGCGGCTTTGAGGTCGGGATTGATTTTGAGATTAAGGGTCGGGGTTTTCACGGGCGATCGCCTTTAGCTGAGGGTAAGGAGCGGCTCTTGATTTGTTAAGTTAAGTAGATCGTCGTGTTCTATCTGTTTCAGCTCTGCCCATTCCTCAGGCGTTCTTTGCGCAGACTTGGTGGTATCCGGTGGCTTAACCATCTCAATCTGAGCCTTTGCCTGATTGATCGTCGACTGATTGCCTTCAGCTTTTGCCGCATCCAGGGCATATTCCCAAAATGCAAGGTACAGGCCGTTTAGTAGCTCGCCAAACTCACTAACAGTCCCATTCCAGTAATAGCGATCGCCAACATGCCGATACAGCTTTTTGGGTAGAGTTGGCGCAATCACCTCGGCAGTCATTTCGATGATTGTGGAGTGCCGCCCAAGGTCCATGAGTAGTTGCCCGTCTGCATCAAAAAGACTACGGATAAACTCGAAATAGTAATCAGAAAACTGATTCACATTAATCCGTTGCCCACCAACGGTCATTGTTTTAGTTGTCATAAAATCCGCTATCAAACTCCTTAATATGTTGCCAATACCATGCTTTTAGCCCTGCTTTTTCGCGACCTTCCGGCCCTTTATGATGATCGCCTAATCGTTTGAGTAGATTAGCGATCGCTTGTATCCCCAATGCCTCAATTGCCATCTTCGCCTGCTCAAAACTTCCCAGGAAATAAGTCAAATCGGCTAGGTAATCCACCCTTAGATCTCCGCTTGCCCATGGGGGGTAGGGATCTTCCTCCGCATCCGGTTCGGGGTCGTTTGGCACAAATCGATTCAGCATTTCAACGATTCCCCCCTCGCCAAACACCTCATCGAACGATTCGGATGGGAGTAGCGTAAATTCGATCCCCCATAGATTACGGCGATCGCCCCTTGGGTGGAGGTCGAGAATCTTTTGAGCCAACTCAGCCTTAAACTCGGAAGCCCGTACCAGTAACAGCATTGACTCAAGGGAGCCAAGCCATTCAAGCGGTACGGGCTTTAAGCAAATTGGCCCCTCAGTTGTCAGCAACCAACCGTCTAGCACACAACAGAGCGATTAAGGAACCGGAGGTCAATCACGCAGGTGGGAGACAAATCCCGGAAGTTGACGGACACTGGGGTTTGAGCAGGGTCAATCGCACTATTCTCTTGGCGGTTCAGTTGCGCTTCACTAAAATGAATTTGATAGACCTCTTTCTTCCCTTTGTACTGGATGACGCCTTGCAGCCAAACCTCAAAGAGACCGAATGGATCATGATCTAGACGATCCGTATCCGCTGCGGCATAGGGCACAAACGGGGTTACGTCAAATTTCCCGGTCACGATATCAGTCGAAAACTTGAACGCCCCATTTGCTCCCTGTGCATAACTTTTCACGGTTGCAGGGGCAAACGTTGCAAAGGCTTGACGGGTTAGTGCGACGGTCTTCCCGGTAGCGTCGATATAGCTTGCCGATCCAGCAGCCTGATCCGCCAACATGCCGAAACCGTGCTGCCCAGTGACCACGGCGGCTTTTTCTGCTACTGCGGTAAAGGTGCTGTGATAGTATGCCTCGGTGGTCGCTTCTGTCTCTAGCGGATGGCCAAAAAGCAAGGCCAT
>JBOFTL010000470.1:0-1787 GCA_051652045.1 Microcoleus sp.
AAAGCTTTACCGCCCCGCACCGCGTCGTAGGGTCCGGGTTGCGGGCCGCAATCGGCAAGTATTTGCTGCAAAGCGGTGGTTTTTACCAGTTCCGCCGGCGGAACTCCCAACCATTTGCATATAGCTAGAAAGTCTTGAAAATGTATCTCAACGGGAAAAGAAAAATTTTTTATGTGGCTCCTCTCGGCTTTATCGATCGCGACGAAGTGAACGCCAATTTCTTTGGCTGTTTCCTTGAGTCCGCGCTTGCCACGCTGGTTTCGGACAAGTTTAGCCAGTCGAGGAGCATCAAAGTCGCTCGGCTTGAGATAAGCGGATTCTGGTTGTTGCTTTTGTTGCTTGCCACCTAAAACCGCGTCGTAGGGACGGGGTTGCACTTTGAGAGTTTCGTTCGGATCGCTAAAACTCACAGCTTTTCTCCCGTTCATCCCAAAGCTTCTTGTATTCCCTGCAGACCCAATCGGCATAATCGGTCAAGTCCTTGTGTTTGGCTTGCCAATCAACCCCATCCCCGTTGAGAGGCTGACCCTCGAACAAGTCAAACAAGTCATCCTCAAACCTTTCCCTCAGTTCGTTGGGGTTGCTGGGTACGCTAATCATGTCGGGGGTGGAGTCCTCAGACCGTTCGATGCCCCGCTCGACAGCCAGCAAGGTCTGCCTTGTATGTATCCATAAAACATTCTACCTGTTTATTCACCATCGCATCCCTCCAACATCTCCAAAATTACTTCCACATCAGCTAAGTCCGCTCTCGACTTTTTGCGCCGCCCCTTCAATATTGAGTTCATGACTGTTTCTCTTACTTAACGCTCGATCGAGACAGTAAAAAAGCAGGTAAAATAAAAACAGATTTAATATATCATAGAGCGAAAGAATGACCGATCGATCTCTTTTTTAATACCAAACACAGCAGCAGTTGAGAGAAATAAGCGCGCTGCCAACCTTGTTAAAGTTGTATTTCATTTTTCACAGGCATTTTGTAAGAAGAGAGGAATTGCTTCTGCTCCTGGGATAAGTTAATTGTTGCTGCATCGTCGCCCTTGGTGCGCGAGTAAATTAGAGAATTATCCCGCGCTCTAATAACAGTAATAGTTTCAGTTTCCTGAGAGTAAGTAGCTAAGAGAGTATTTTGTATAAAAGGAGTTTTGGGAATGTAATTGTTATCAGCGGCAGCTCGCACGGCAGCAGCAATTAAGTTTTTTTCCCAATCAGGCATCGGTGAAATGTCGCGGCTTTGCTGCCGCGTTTTTTGAGGTTCCCCAGCAGCGATCGAACTTTCAGTCGAAGCGATGATTTCAATAGGGGGGGTTGTTTCAGTCGGGGCGATCGAATTTGCAGGCGAGATCGAATGTTCGGACGCGATCGAACTTCCAGCATTTTTCATGCCGTAGAATTTCTCCAATAAAAAAACAGCCCGAGCCGGCAGCGGTGGCGATTCTCTCAGCTTTTGGAAATAGGGACTGCCGCCGGATAAATCTTTGGCAAGCGGCGCGCCGAATTGATTTACCAAAGACGACATTATTTTGGGCGGCAACTTGTCGGGAACCAGATGAAAAACTGCATAACCCCGTCGGGTTTCTTCAACAACAAACGCATCTGAAGGATCGATTTCTTTATATTCTATTTGACTGCTTTCAAAAAACTTACGTGCAGTTTTGGCTTTTCTCAAACTGACAGCAACTCCCAGCCCCAATCCCCCTGAAATTTTGCCATCCGACAGTGCGGGTTTGTCGAACTCGTAAAATAAAGTGGGAGGTGAATTCATGTTAGCCACTACTTGCCGCGCT
>JBOFTL010000471.1:0-5967 GCA_051652045.1 Microcoleus sp.
GGCTCGATCGAGCGCTGTTTCCAATTTTGCTACGCGCTACCATCGATATCGGTAAAGTTTAAAAGGAGCACCTTCGATGCTCAGTAAGTCAATGGGGTAAATTGGAGCACCGCTTGCCATGTATTGAAATATTTCCCGAACTTCCTCTCCCCGCAGCGACAACTGATCTAATTCTTTGAGCGAGTACCAGCCAGCACACAAAGTATGCTCGTCCGGCTTGCTTTTGGGCGGCGTCTTATTATCCGCAGGGCGGGCTACAAAAATCACCCTCAGTCGCACGTTACCCTTGGGCATCACCGTATGCTCAACCCTGAGAATTCCCTCAACGATCACAGAAACGCCCGCTTCCTCAATAGTATTGCGCTGGGCTGCTTCGAGCAAAGTCTCCCCTTTTTCCACTCGCCCTGCTGGGAGGTACCACTGCTGATCGTACTTGCGCTCTTGTACCAAGAGAAAACGGTCTTCTAAGTGAACGACAACCAGGGTAAAATACCATGTAGGAATCGGCTCGCGAGCCATAAAAGTAGATATTCCCCAACCAAAAAGTTTAATCAGAAAGTTTAACGAGCGGCACCGATACGAGGCGCTGTTAGCCATTCACAGGTTGTTTTGGCAAGCGCCTTGCAACTTGAAACATAGATCGTAGCACTATCGGTCGCAAATTCAAGAGCTCATAATCTAAAATTTCTAATTGACCGAAAATAATGGGATACCAGCCCCGCCGTTTAACAACTGTCAATTGTCAACTGTCTCAAAAACTTCACCGTAATTACTTTGGGCCCGCCACACCTGCTTTGTCTCAATTAAGTAAGGTGCGCAGCGCGCACCTTAAATTATAGGGGGGTTAGATTATACCGAATGTTCTTGCAACCAAGTTAGCAAATCTGAAACACTCGTGAAATCAAACATCGCCTCTCCTAAATTCTCTAATTCATCAAGGTTTAATTCGTCGATGCGCATTTGGATGTCCTGAGAAAATTCACCAATTAGTCTTGTTAGTTGGCGAACTATCAAGCCTACTTTTCCTTGTTTAATCCCTTCCTGTCTTCCTTCTTGTCTTCCTTCTTGTTTTCCTTGCTGAATTCCTTGCTGAATTCCTTGCTGAATTCCCAAATCGATCGCGCCTTGTTGGTCTTGAATCCAAAACTCTTGTTGTTGCAATTCATCCAACTCTTTCTGATTCAGATTCGCGTCATTTGCAATTTGAAAAGCCCTTTCAATTTCTGGCACGGCGCCCATTGTTTCGGGAACATTTTCTAAGTTGCTAGTGTTTTTGATAAAATAAATCCACTTGTCTGTTAGTGTTGTTAACTCAGACAATTCTTTGTGGAATTTTGGCAGTTCGATAAACACCAACTCAATTTCGCTATCTGGATAATCAAACAGTCGCTGCGTTTCTTTAAAAGCAAACCGTGAAATGACTTCAGACCGATCGGGAAACATTTCAAAATCTGTGATGTTCAAAGCAATTACCTGCCTCAGCCTGTAATCCCCCGCACTTCGATTTAATTGCCTTCCATAAGTTTTAGTAGCATTATACACAATTCGTTTGCGAAATTTAGTCACGTTCAAAACTTGAATTATAACGATCGCATTTTTGCGATTTTTAATTTTAGCTTTAACATCTAAATAAGTATCTTTACTTCCAAAAAATTCAGCAGACAAATCGGGATCGATAATTTCTAAATCTTCAATCGTAGATTCGCCTGCGTAAAGAATAGCATTCAAAAAGCTCATCAAAATTTCTCGGCTTTCGTTAGAACCGAATATCTTATTGAAGGCCAAATATAATTTGGGATTGATAAAACTCATAATTTTTAGAGAGCGAGGTTTTGTGATTATTATAAACTCTCAAACTGAAGATTAACTGCCTAACAATTCTTCCGCAACTAATCCTTTTTGAATTGCAAGTACGGCAGCTTGAGTTCGATCGCGCACTTCTAACTTTTGCAAAATTGCGTGAACGTGCACGCGCACCGTCCCCTGAGCAATGTACAATATTTGTGCGATTTCTTGATTGCTTTTTCCCGCCGCAACTAAAGCTAAGATTTCTTGTTCCCGCTTCGTTAGCGGGTTTTCTAAAGCCACCGCTTGTAGCCCATTTTTAACAGGTTCGGGATTAGTAAAAACTGCCCGAATTTCCTCAGTTGCTGCCTTATCCCACCATGAAGCACCAGCCGCTACCGATCGAATTGCTAACACCAAATTTTCTGCCGCAATTCCCTTCAAGCAATATCCCTGAGCTCCAGCAGCAATTAACCTTTCAATTAACGATTTTTGCGAATGAGATGTTAAAATTAAAACAGGAATTTCTGGATGCCTCTGTTTAATTTGACGGCACGCTTCTATTCCGCCAATTCCCGGCAAACCGACATCGAGAACTACCACATCCGGCAAGTGTTGTTGAGTCAATTCAACTGCCATTTCTCCATCTTCTGCTTCCGCAATTACTTGCAAGCAAATTTCCTGCTGCAACCTGGTTTGCAGTCCCAACCGAAACAATTCGTCGTCTTCAACTAAGAGAATTCGCAGTGGATTGGCTGGTTTCATTTTTCGGAAATCGCAGGTAATCGGAATCCAAATAAAGCGCCGTGGGGTACTTGATTTTCTGCCCAAATTATACCACCGTGCGCTTCTATAATTTGGCGGGATAAGTATAATCCCAATCCCGATCCTTTGGCTTGCCGATCGCCCTTGCCTTGATAAAAGCGATCGAACAATTGAGGCAGTTCCTCTGGTACAATTCCCAACCCGCGATCGATCACTTTCACGATTTGATAGCTCGAATAAAATTCCATCACTACTTCTACTCTACCACCCCGAGGCGAATGGTTGATACCGTTGGTCAGTAAATTAGTGAATACTCGCTGGAGTTGCACTGCATCGCCGTTTACCCACAACGATCTGCGGAAATCTGAGTTACCGTAACTCATGCTAATGTAAACTCGGCGCGCCGCCGATAAATCGATGAGAGTTGCAATTACTTCTTCTGCCAAAGCTGCTAAATTTACGGGTGCAATTTGCAGTTTCAAACCTTCAGTATCGTTGCGGTAAATATCGAGCATGGTTTCTACTAATTGTAAAGTCATTTTGTGCGATCGCGCCATTGTTTCGAGAACTTTTTGTTGTGCAATAGTTACCGCCCCAAATTTGCTCTGACCGAAGGCGTTTATAGTTTCGATCGCCCCCAGGATTGGGGTTTTTAAATCGTGACTCAAAGTAGAGACAAAATCTTCTCTGAAGCTAGCTAATTGTTCCTGCGACTGCAACTGTGCTTTGGCGATAGATATCGTTTCTTGGTACTGCTGGTTGCGATCGCTTAAATATCCCGTCACTCCTAAAGCTAGCACCGCGATCGATCTATTTGCTACAGTTGCTAGGGCGATCGTTTCTCGATAGGGAACAAACAAATTTAACAAAGTCAATGCCACTGCTAGCATGGTAATTTGTAACTTGCCAAATCGACTCAGGCGCGAATTTGCTAGTAAAATCGGTCCGGTATACAAGTATCCAAATAGATATTCCGACGGAGTGGTAAATTCCAGTGCCACGATAACAGCAAATAAAAATGCGATCGACCACTTTCCGCGCAAATACTTTTCTGATAGCAGCAAAATTGTTTTTAGGGTGACTAAGTTTTTAAACATTGTCAATGAGTCGATTTTTTGTTGGTTGCAGTGATGTCAGATTTTCGCTTTAAAAACCGCAGATAAGTGGGGATGAACGCAGATTAACGCAGATGGTTTTGAAGATAGTAGTCGATTCGTAGGGTGCGCACTGCGCACCTTACTGCTACTTGTAGCACCTCAAAATGTACGATCGCGTAGGTCGTGCTTGTTAAAGATCGATCGCATTATGGCGTAAAAAACAGCGTTTAGATAGCATCTATACCTGCAAGTATAGATTTTCAACCGCCTCTAAACATTTGCCTATCAGTAAGAGTATATGAGAACCGCGCATCATTTCTAAACAGTAACTTATATCTTAAGAGGGATTATCAAAAACTTCCAACTTCAGTAGAGTAATCAATAAAAGTAAACCAAACTTTGCTTACTGTGGGAGTCATACATGAGGGTGGCAGAACCAAAACTCATCCAAGTGGCGATCGAATTCAACAGCATTTATTGTGGCATAAACCTCAATGCCATACGACTGCCGGATAGCTGTCATTGCTTGGGACTAAACAGAGGAAACAGATTGATTTTAGCGAGCGATCGTCCGACAATTTGCTGCGGAGATACGGTACTAGCAGTTGCATTAAATTCGGCATTCGCCATCGAACTAGAAGCATTATTAAAGAAAACTCATTCTATTTTATGGACTTCCTTTAGAAGCCCGTATCCGAGAAGTGAATCGAATTTAGTCACCGAATATTTTTTGACTCAATTATGCTGCAAGGATTAATTCAAATTGCATTAACACTCATCATTTTAGTGGCGATCGCCCCTGTTTTTGGCAACTACATGGCGCGGGTATACTTGAGAGAAAAAACCTTTCTCGATCGCGCCGTTAAGCCTGTTGAAGAACTGATTTACAGCGCCAGCAATATTCGCTATTCTGATTCGATGACAGGCTGGCAATACGCGCGATCGCTCTTGTACAGTAATGTAGCAATGGGCATATTTGTCTTTCTAATTTTCATGCTTCAGGCATTCCTGCCTTTAAATCCCACTAGCTTAACCGCGCCTACCTGGGATACAGCCCTGCATACAACAATTTCATTCCTCACCAATACCGACCAACAGCATTACTCCGGGGAAACAACATTCAGTTATTTATCTCAGTTAACTCTGGGTTTTTTAATGTTTACCTCAGCAGCCACGGGTTTAGCAGTAGGAATTGCTTTTATTCGGGGATTGACAGGTCGCCCGCTGGGAAATTTTTACATCGATTTAGTGCGATCGATCACCAGAATTTTGCTGCCATTATCTTTCATAATTGCCTTGCTGTTACTAATTAATGGCGTACCGGAAACTCTCAGCAAGCCTGCAGTTGCCACTACCTTAGAAGGCAGCACCCAAATAATCGCCCGCGGGCCGATCGCACACTTTGAAAGCATCAAACAACTCGGAGAAAATGGCGGCGGCTTTTTTGCCATTAACTCGGCTCATCCTTTTGAAAATCCCAACCCTTTTACTAACCTGTTGGAAACACTAGCAATGGTTTCTATTCCGGCAGCATTGATTCACACCTACGGGATATTTGCCAATAACAAAAAGCAGGGATGGCTGATTTTTTGGATGGTTTTCGCCATCTATCTTGTCTTAATTGGCATTGCAGCATTTGGCGAGTTTCAAGGAAACCCACAAGTCAATAATTTACTGCAATTAGCGCAGCCAAATTTAGAAGGCAAAGAAGTTCGCTTCGGTTGGGCAGAAACTGCACTTTGGGCCGTAACTACGACTGGCACAATGTGCGGCGCTGTCAACGGAATGCACGATTCCTTAATGCCACCTGGGGGTTTTGCTACTTTGTTTAACTTGTTTTTGCAAATTGTTTGGGGCGGACAAGGAACGGGAACTGCTTACTTATTTATTTACTTAATTTTGAGCGTATTTCTTACCGGATTGATGGTAGGGAGAACGCCGGAATTTTTGGGACGCAAGATTGAGAAAGGGGAAATTGTTTTAGCAAGTGTCGTGCTGCTAGTTCACCCGATCGCGGTCCTGATTCCCGGTGCAATTACCCTAGCATTTCCCGACAGTTTGAGCGGTATCAGCAACCCCGGATTTCACGGCATTTCTCAGGTGTTTTACGAATACGCTTCTGCCGCTGCTAACAACGGTTCTGGCTTTGAAGGATTGGCCGACTCTCAACCCGCACCTACCGGACTTTGGTGGAATTTAAGCACTTGTTTTAGCTTGCTATTGGGGCGCTATATTCCGATTGTGGCGCTGCTACTGTTAGCTGATAGCATGACTAACAAACAACCTGTTCCCGAAACAACAGGTACTCTTAGAACCGATT
>JBOFTL010000472.1:0-2063 GCA_051652045.1 Microcoleus sp.
TCCGCACCGTCTAAATTGGTTCCGTTCAAGTTGGCTTTTCTCAGGTTAGTGTTGCTGATTCTCGCTCCGACTAATACTGCTTCGCTTAAGTTAGTGCGAGTTAAGTTAGTGTTGACAAAATCTGGGTTCTCGAAGGTGCTGCGGCTGAGGTTGGCGTCAGATAAATCGGCTCCGGTAAGGACGACATTTTTGAGGCTAATGTTAACTAAATTTACGGCGCGAAGATCGCAACGCGGGCAGCTTTGAGTTAGCAGGAGGCTTTCAACATTGGCGTTGATTTGGTCTATTTGTTGCTGCGATAGTTTTTCGGCAAATTCTGGGGAAACGTAGCCGAGGTTTTTGGGATCTTCTGCTGGTGGTTGAGGTGTTTGCGGTTGAGGTGTTTGTATTGAAGGTGTTTGTTGTATTGGAGGCGTTGGTATTTGGGGTGTTGGTGTTTGAGGTGTTTGCGGTTGGGGTGTTTGCGGTTGGGGTGTTGGTGTTTGCCCGATCGCCCTTTGTTGCAGTCCCAGTTTTGGATATTCTAGAGTGGCGGCGATCGTCAGCAGGGCGATCGACAGTATTGTGAATTTTTGCATAAACTGAATTCCATTAATGTTCGTGGATGAGTATTGTAGCAACATTTTGGAGAAATGGTATTGCATCAAATTGCTATCAGCTAGGAGCTTATCGACGAAAGTTAGAGAAAATTGCGATCGCCATCAACGAAAGTTAGAGAACGTTGCGATCGCCATCAACGAAAGGATGACTGACAACTATATCCTTTGTCGTTTTTAATTAAGACTTTATTCAGATGAATATCGATAGTTACCCTGTCTAAAATAAGAACCATCTAAGGCAGAGAAAATCACTTGAGGATTTTAAACGATCTTCTATAAATACTCTGGTTTTTCTTCTAATCATTAGCTGTATTGCTTGTCAATGCAATAACATCTACACAATCATAAATATTGGCAAAACCTTACTGTACAAGGATTCCATAAGGTCTTGCCAGTGCTGATTTTTGCATCTATATAACCAAACGCGATCGATTTATTTCAACAATTGGAGAACGGACAATGGCTACTTTTACAGTCAATACCAGTAATGATGTCGTCAATCCCAATGATGGCGTTTTGAGTTTGCGAGAAGCGATCGCCGCAGCCAGAAATTCATCTGGGCGAGATAAGATTCTGGTTAACACCAATGTCAACGTCAACAGCGAATTAAAAATTGAGCGGGGCAATGATATTGACTTTGTGGGCAATAACACTCTCCCGATCGTTAACGGGCAAAACAGAACCCTCATCCACCCGCTCATCTTCCGCGATCGAAGCATTGCAGGGGGCGATCGCGCAGGATTGTCTCCTGCGATCGTATGAAATACAGCTAATCTGGAAGTTGAGGAATTGAATAATATTATGTTCGGTAAATTAGTTAATGAGAATAACAGGGGCGATCGACCCGGATTTGGTATTACTTGATACCAGAAATGTACCTTAAATTTGGTTAAATAAATCCAAGTTTAGATAAAAGACTTCGGAACCGTCGGGCGATCGCACTAATTTTTCTACTGCTGCTGGGAGTTTATTCTGGCGGTACAGTTCGGGAATTTCCTCGAAATTTTCCTCGAAAACTTCTAATATTTTCGGCATCTCGGGAATGGGAATTCCCAGTCGATCGCTCTTGTTTAAAGTGCAAACAATCAAATAATTGCAATCAGCAATGCTGCGAGTGCTGGGAAAAATATTCGACAAATTAATCAAAGCAATCAGTTCGCCTTGATGCCTCACTAAACTTTCACCTCCCTCTAAAAAACCGTAGGGATCGAAGTCTTTGACAACGCGCTGCACCCGTTCGATCGCCACAGCATAGCGAATGCTTCCTATTTCAAAAGCCACCAGTTTGCGCGCTGGCTTTCTCACATTGCTTTGTTTCTTGTTGCGAAACCGACGATTGTAATTAGTATGAGACATACGATTTTAGATTTTAGATTTTAGATTGAGGGATTGCGGGATTGAGGGATTGTTTGATTGAGGGATTGTGGGATTGAGGGATTGTTTGATTGAGAGATTGTTTGATTG
>JBOFTL010000473.1:0-2683 GCA_051652045.1 Microcoleus sp.
TCTCCGAGCAATACATCAGCATTGCCGACGATTAATTCACCGTTAGGATAGCACATTGGGGAGCTACCGTCGCAGCAACCTCCCGATTGGTGAAACATCAATTCTCCATGTTGAGTTTTGAGGTAATCGATTAATTTTAAGGCTGCTTCTGTGGCCGTTACTTTTGCTATTATTTTCATGGTAAATGAAGGAAGAAGGAAGAAGGAAGAAGGAAGAAGGAAGAAGGAAGAAGGAAGAAGGAAGAAGAAGGGAGAAATAATTTTTATTTTCTGATGAATCTTACTTTGTAGACTAAAGACTAATGACTGAGGAATTGTAACGTGCGTCATAGTTAAAGACTCGCTCAAAAATTACGATCTATAATTCTGACGCACACTACAAGATGTTGACTAACAACTAATGACTAACAACTAATGACTCCTTGCTTAGAAAAATCCGAGGGCTTTGGGACTGTAGCTGACCAACAAATTCTTGGTTTGCTGGTAGTGATCCAACATCATTTTATGATTTTCGCGACCGATGCCGGAGACTTTGTAGCCGCCGAAGGCTGCGTGGGCGGGATAGAGGTGATAGCAGTTAATCCACACGCGGCCGGCTTCAATGGCACGCCCCATTTGATAGGCTACATTCGCGTCGCGACTCCACACTCCCGCACCCAAACCGTAGAGGGTATCGTTGGCAATTTCTAAGGCTTCGGCTGCATCTTTGAAGGTGGTAACTGCTAATACGGGACCGAAAATTTCTTCTTGGAAAATCCGCATTTTGTTGTTTCCTTTGAAGACTGTCGGCTGGAAGTAATAACCTTCTTTTAAGTCGCCGCCTAAGATATTTCTTTCGCCACCAATTAGGCATTCTGCACCTTCTGCCTTACCGATTTTGACATATTCGGTAATTTTTTCCATCTGGTTGATGGAGACTTGCGCGCCCATTGATGTTGTCGGATCTAGGGGATTATCCTGTTTGATTTTGCGGATGCGATCGAGCGCTTTTTCCATGAATCGATCGTAAATTGATTCTTGGATTAAAGCCCGCGACGGACAGGTACAAACTTCGCCTTGGTTGAAGGCAAACATCACCAATCCTTCGATCGCTTTATCTAGAAAGTCGTCATCTTTGGCGCAGATATCTTCAAAGAAAATATTAGGCGATTTGCCGCCTAATTCTAGCGTTACCGGGATGATGTTTTGGGAGGCGTATTGCATAATCAGCCTGCCGGTTGTGGTTTCGCCGGTAAAGGCAACTTTGGCAATGCGGCGGCTGGTGGCGAGGGTTTTTCCGATTTCCGCACCGGGCCCGTTAACGATGTTGATGACGCCTTCAGGTACTAAGTCGGCGATGGTTTCCATCAGTACCAAAACTGAGGCGGGAGTGGGGCCTGCGGGTTTGAGCACCACGCAGTTGCCGGCGGCGAGGGCGGGGGCGAGTTTCCACGCAGCCATGAGTATCGGGAAATTCCAGGGGATGATTTGCCCGATAACGCCGAGGGGCTCGTGGAAGTGGTAGGCGACGGTTGTAGCGTCGATTTCGCTAATCGAACCTTCTTGAGCTCGGATGCAGCTTGCGAAGTAGCGGAAATGGTCGATCGCCAGCGGTATGTCTGCTAATCTGGTTTCGCGGATGGGTTTACCGTTGTCCCAGGTTTCGGCGAGGGCGAGGCGATCGAGGTTTTCTTCGATGCGATCGGCTATTTTGTTGATAATTCGCGCTCTTTCTGCTGGTGGAGTTTTGCCCCACTTATCTTTTGCTGCGTGGGCTGCATCTAGCGCTAATTCTACATCTTCGGCGCTCGATCGGGGAATTTGACAGATCGGTTTTCCTGTAATTGGCGACAAGTTTTCGGAGTATTGCATCTTGACCGGCGGCACCCACTTACCGCCGATAAAGTTATCGTAGCGAGCTTGAAAAATCGACTGGCTGCCGGACAGAACAGGTGCTGCTACTACCATATTTCTTACCTCAGTTAAAATTTATTTTCCAGCGTTTGTCAATGCTGTTAAATATCTACTATCGTCGTCTATTTTTTGGCTGTTGTGTTGTCTGATATACAATTTTTTACATTGTTAAATTATTTGACATCCCAGCAGTGCTGTTAATTAAGCAGAATTAAAACAAATGTTCAGTTTGCTGTGAGGAATTCAGTCAGATGTTGCTGAGATCTGGTACGCCTTTTAATCAACCGTACAAGAAACCTGATTTTTGACGAAAAATACGTGCTTTCTCTGAGAATATTTTTTGCGGTAAGAAAGCGTAAAGTTGGCAAACAAGTAAAGACAAAAAAAGTTTCGCTAAAATTTGAAATGTGCTATTATTTATAAATAACTTGGAAAAAGTTTAAGGATAAAAATCAAATGCCTGCATTAAATGCTGCTGCTGTTGTTTCTCCTGGTGTCGATCGCGCGCCGCAGACTTTGAACGCTGTTAAAATTCGTTGGTTTCGCAGTCGCTTAAAAGCGTGGGCGCGGGAAAATTGCCGCGATTTTCCTTGGCGGCGGACTTGCGACCCCTACGCGATTTTGGTAGCGGAGTTGCTGTTGCAAAAAACTGCTGCGGCGACGGTATCTCCGATTTTTCAAGAGTTGCTCGATCGATATCCGACGCTGGTAGATTTGGCCGCCGCGCCTGCAAAAGAAATTGCTAGTTTGTTGCAGCCTTTGGGATTGTTTTCCCGCACTAAAAAGTTGCT
>JBOFTL010000474.1:0-16012 GCA_051652045.1 Microcoleus sp.
AAATGAGTCATGCAATTCGATCGATTTTCAAAAATACCAACGATCTCGCGTTCGAGTAATCGGCATTGCATTCGAGCGATTTTACCCGATCGGGTAACAATATTAACTTATTGCATAAATGATTTAGACGCGCTATATAATGAGTTTCACCTGTTGCTGCAGTTTTGCGTTTGTCTATTTTTGTACCGTATCTATCGGGATAAATAATCCACTTTGTACTGGGACGTTTTGGTGTTATGGCACCCCAAGCTGTCCTGGTATTGCGGCAGTACCAAATAATTACTGCTGGTGGGTAAACCCATTGTTTGCTTTCTACTTCGCCACACATCCAACCTTTATAACCGGGCGGTATTTCTCTAATTGGATCTGTAATAGACTGAAATACTGTTTTGACAGATATCCAAAAAAGTTTATTGCCTAACTTATCGTATACAGGAATATCTTCGTCTGTATTAAACTGAGTAACAACAGGCTCTCCTGCATTAATTCCCCGTTGTCTCAACCCATTACGAATGATTGTTACAGCATAATCACCTTCCGCTAAAAATTCTTCCCAAGTCATAGAATGCTTAATTATACTTTTTCATAAAAATTTTACCATCAAAAGTCATCTAACATTGATTCATCCATGTCAGGCAAAGAATTTTGTATTTGATTCATTTGTTCTTTCACCAGTTCTATTAAAAGAGAGTTGCAGTATTCCGCAATTACAGGATCGTTTTCTGCCACCTCTTCTAGAGGCGTTACCACGCACGGATCGCTAATATCTATACCCAACTCCATCCACTGCCTAGTTTGCTGTACAGCTAAATTTACCACCCCTCCCAGTTCGGGATTTACCGCATTTAAAAAACTTAATTTTGAACTTTCGCCGTCCGAGATAGGAAAATTTTCTAATTCCTCTTTCTTGAGTCTTTGAATTTCTTTATCTTGTTCAAATACTGAAATAAGCGAAGATGTTCCCGCTTCTAGATGTTTTGCATGAGTAATCAACAAATATTTAACCAAGAAATAACCCATGTCTGCCATCGGTTTGCGAGCCTCAAGCGGAATGTTATCCCAATAATTAGTAGCTACTTCTTGGAATAGCTGATATGCTTTAATAAAATGTACGTAACTATCAATCGTATCTTCTGTTTTGCAACCTAAAATAAACAACGCCAAAGCTTCAAAACAAATTTGACCTGCCTTTAAATCATTACTAAGTTCTTTGAGTTCCTCCTTGAGTTTTTCGTCGGCGGAAGATAGGGGATAGGTATTGGCAATGTCAAGTACAAGCTGATGCGCCTCTTGAAACTTCTTTGAACTCAAAAATAAATCGCCAGTATTTGAACTTTCACGTACTAAGCGATTGAGTTCATCAAGATTTAAAAGAACGGTTGATTTTAAACTTTCTGAATAAGAATTAAGAAATTCTGACTCAAACTTTTGCCTAGCTGCTTCGATTTCGCTTTGAATGCTAGAACTGAGAGCTTGAACTCGATCCAAAACAAACTGTGTCATAGCGTTTTACATCGCAGGATTTGGCTGGGAGAATTATATTATATCACATACAAAAGAGATCGCACTTGCAATTTTTCGGGCAAGCGCGATCGAATTGCATCCCTACTGATAATTTATGAGTTTACCAATAGCTCAACGTCCTAATTTATCGCTCCAAAGTCTCCAAATTCACAGTACAGTAAGGATAATTTGTGAGCACGCAAACCTGCGGTCCCAAAAGCGTTCCCCGCAAATTCGCACGTTCCGCCTCAAATTGACGCAAATTACTAGCTGCATTGATATTCGTACCGCTCAATTGAACTCTCGGCAGCCGAGTATTAGACAGAATAGCACCTTGCAAATTAGTATCGCGCACATCAGCGTAAGTCAAATCCGCCCCGCTCAAATTTGCTCGGTGCAAATTAACTCTAAATAATAGCGAGCCTCTCAAATCCGCATTCGACAGATTAGTTTGCAGCATATAAGACTCGCCCAAATTAGCACTAAAAAGTCTCGCACCCCGCAAATCTGCCCGCGTCAGATTAGCCCTACCCAAAAAAGCATTAGACAAATCCGCATTCCGCAAAATAGCACTGTCCAACTCAGCAGCGTACAATTCAGCATTAACTAAATTAGCACCCGACAAATTAGCACCGCTTAAATCGGCCTCAAATAAATTAGCTTCGTAAAGATTTGCTCCGCTTAAATCCGCTCCCCTTAAATTAGCCCTGTACAAACTAGCTTTAAACAAATCGGCATTTCTCAAATCGCAGCCCTCACACTCATTACTTTCCAGTAACTGCCGGACATGATTTGCATTTTGAGCCTTAACCGGAGCTGCCAGAAAATAAGGAGCTAAAATTGCTAATGTTGCCGTTACATTTGCCAAAAATTTAAGTTTCACAAACAAACCTCACTACCATTTCAGATCGATCGTACTCGCAAATTCACAAATTGCAACCGATTTTCCCTCTTTCCTCTCTATTTCTTCTCTCTTTCCTTTCTTTTTCTGCTCTCTGGAGAACCCTCTGCGTCCTCTGCGCCCTCTGCGGTTCCTAAAAAAAATCTAATTCGCCAACCAGTAAGCTAGGTCATGGCATATTTCTTGCATCTGAGATCCCCCCAGCCCCCTAAAAAAAGGGGGGAGCAAGAGTTTCTTTCGCTCCCCCCACTTAATGAAATTAAGCTTCGTCTAAAGCTGCAATTCCCGGCAATTCCTTACCTTCGAGCAATTCCAAACTAGCACCACCACCAGTAGAAATGTGGCTCATTTGTTCGCCCAAATTCAACTGTTCTACAGCAGCTACCGAATCACCGCCACCGATAATCGTACTCGTGCCTGTTTTAGTTAACCCAGCCAAAGAACGGGCAATACCTTCCGTTCCCGCAGCAAACTTCTCCATCTCAAACACGCCCATCGGACCGTTCCAGATTACCGTTTTGCAATCAGCCAAAGCATCTTGGAAAGTTTTCACCGAATCAGGACCGATATCCAATCCCATCCAACCTTCGGGAATGCTTTCAACAGAAACAGTTTGAGTGTTAGCATCAGCAGCAAACTTATCAGCAACTACCACATCGGTAGGCAACAGAAAAGCAACGCCGCGTTCCTTGGCTTTAGCTTCCAAAGACTTAGCCAATTCCAGCTTGTCATCTTCCACCAAAGACTTACCAACGCTCAAACCGCGAGCCTTGTAGAAGGTAAAAACCATGCCGCCGCCCAACAGTAACTTATCGCATTTTTCCAGCAGTTTTTCAATAACTCCAATCTTGCTAGAAACCTTAGAACCGCCGATAATAGCAGCCAAAGGACGTTGGGGATTGTCGATCGCGCTGCCAAGATATTGCAGTTCTTTTTCAATCAAAAATCCAGCTACCGAAGGACTCAGGTACTTAGTAACTCCTTCAGTAGAAGCGTGAGCCCGGTGGGCCGTACCAAAAGCATCATTGACATACAAATCTGCCACAGAAGCTAACTTCTTAGCAAATTCTGGATCGTTTGCCTCTTCCTCGGGGTAGAAACGGACATTTTCCAGCAAAATCACATCGCCGTTTTGCATCGCCCCGACTGCAGCAGCGACTGCATCGCCGATGCAATCGTCAGTCTTCTTAACTTCTTTTCCCAACAATTCCGACAGTCGGGCGGCTACAGGTGTCAAACGCAACTTCTCCGTTACGCCCTTGGGACGCCCGAAGTGGCTGCACAAAATCACCTTAGCGCCCTTAGAAGTTAAATCTTGAATAGTCGGCAGAGCCGCCCGGATGCGAGTATCATCTGTGATATTACCGCCGTCGAGCGGTACGTTGAAGTCGGCGCGCACCAGTACCCGCTTGCCCGATAAGTCTGATGCCGATAAATTTGCTACAGTTTTTTTTGTCACAGGATCGATCTCCTAAAGTATATGTGTGTTTTTGTCTAATTCCGTTACCAGGGCAGCGCCGATCGCTCGCACTCGGGCTTTGGACGCATTCAACTGCGCCCGACAACAAACGGAAGTTGAAACAAACTGCACTGATTGGCTCAACGTAAACATTTTATAGGAGTCCGCGTCCCCTAGATCCGCTTATGTTTAAGACTGTTTTATTTCCTGTCGATCGAAGCCGAGAAGCCCGCGAAGCTGCCCAAAAGGTTGTCAATATCGTGAAAACCTACTCTTCTCGCTTAGTTATTCTGTCAGTAGTTGAACCCCCAGCCGAAGATGTTGATGTCGCGCAAGAGCCCATGACTTCCCCCGAAGCAGTCGCCAAACTGCTGTCGGAAGCCCAAGCTGTATTCTCCCAGCAGGGAATCACAGCCGAAATCGTCGAACGAGAAGGCAAACCGGCTTTCACGATTTGCGATGTGGCTGATGAAGTTGGGGCCGATTTGATTGTCATGGGCTGTCGGGGGATGGGTTTAACCGAGGATGGCGCGTCTGACAGCGTTACCAATCGGGTAATCAATCTATCTCCTTGTCCTGTTTTGATCGTTCCTTAACGAAGGAAGAAGGAAGAAGGAAGAAGGAAGAAGGAAGAAGAAAAGAGAAAGGAAGCAAGGAAGAAGGGAGAAGAAGCAAGCAGGATAAATAAGTAAAGATGACATGATTTCTTCTTGCTTATTCCCTGTCCGATCGGTTAGATAACAGAAAGCTTGCTTTGACTTTGTTTTATTTGACATGATTTTCTTTTTCCTGTGCCTTTTTCCCTTCCCCCCAATCCTTTTTCCTTCATTTTTCTTCCGTCTTACTTGGGCTTTGTTCGATTTGGCTGATTCCCTCTTAGCTCTTAATTTTTCCCTCTTCCCTCATCCTTCTTCCTTCTTCCCTCATCCTTCTTCCCTTTCCCCTCATCCTTCTTCCTTCTTCCTTCTTCCTTCTTCCTTCATATTATGACAATTCAATGGTATCCCGGTCACATAGCCAAAGCTGAACGAGAATTAAAAGAACAATTAAAGCGAGTAGATGCAGTCATCGAAGTTCGAGACGCGCGCATTCCTTTGGCTACTCATCACCCCCAAGTGCCTAATTGGGTGGGAAGCAAAGCACGGGTTTTAGTAATTAACCGCATGGATATGATTTCGCCCCAAGTTCGAGGTCTTTGGGAAAGCTGGTTTGAGGAAACAGGAGAAATCGGCTATTTTACCAATGCAGCATTGGGCAAAGGAGTCGATGCGGTAACGACGGCGGCCCAGGAAGCCGGGGTGCGAGTCAATCAAAGAAGGCGCGATCGCGGGATGCTGCCCCGTCCCGTGCGGGCGGCGGCGATCGGCTTTCCGAATGTGGGAAAATCTGCTTTAATTAACAGGTTATTGGGGCAAAGAGTCGCAGAAAGCGCCCGCAGGCCCGGAGTCACTCGATCGCTCCGGTGGATTCGCATTTCAGATGAAATTGAGTTGTTAGATGCGCCCGGAGTGATTCCCAGCCGGATTCGCAATGCGGAAAATGCGGTGAAATTAGCCATTTGCGAAGATATTGGCGAGGCTGGTTACGACAATCAGCGAGTTGCTGCTGCAATGGTAGATTTGCTCGCCAACCTTCGGGCTGCCAACAGCGACTTGGTGTCTTTATCTGGCTTTCAATCCCGCTACAAATTAGATGCCGCATCGATGAGCGGCGAAGATTATTTGCACGAGGTAGCTAAACGCAGGTATAAAGGAGATGTGGAACGAACCGCGCGGCAGATGTTAAATGATTTCAGAACTGGTGTGTTGGGTCAGCTTGCTTTGGAGTTGCCGCCTGCTAAATAAGGCTCGCGAACGATTTGGTCTGGTGAATTTAAGTCTTATTGAAGTCTCTAAAATTCAACAGCCGTAACTTTTATGAAAGAACTCAATCTCGAACTGCAAATTAATGGAATTATCGAAAAAACAGTGGCAGTTGAAGGCGATCGATTTACTATCGGTCGTTTGATAGAATGCGATTTACAACTGCCTTTTTCCGATATTTCCCGCCACCACACTCAGTTGTTTAAATCTGATTCGGGGGATTGGCTGGTTGAAGATCTGGGCAGTACCAACGGTACGCTACTCAATGATACTCCTCTAACTAAGCCTCACGCAGTACGCCAAGGCGATGTGATTAATTTGGGACACCGCATTAATTTAATTGTTGTTTTGTTCGATCGCCCGGATACAGAGCTACCAGAAATCGGTACCATGCCTGAAGGAGTGACGATTCTCGCTAAAGCAAAAGAATTGCACAAACAGTGGATCGAACCGGACACGCAAATAGAAGATAACTACGAAAAAGCGATTTCTCGTTTAAAATATTTAGTTGATGTTGCTAAATATTTGAATACCGCAGAATCGATCGAAACCACTTTCGATCGAGTCCAGCAAATAGTATTCCGCGATATCAAAAATATCGAGAGACTGGCATTATTAATCGACTTCCACAATAACGGTCAATTAGAAGTAGTTAAAACCGCAGCGAAAAAATCCTCTAAAAATCAACATATGCCCGCTGATGGCAGTTGGATCGGTCGCACGATTTGCCGCAAAGTATTTGCCGAACAAGTTGCTCTCAAAACAGCCGACGCTCAACTTGACGAACAATTTGACGACAATATGAGTTCGATCGACAAAGGAATTCGTACTGCGATCGCCGTTCCTTTGTGGGATGAAAATACAGTTTTTGGAGTGCTTTACGGTGACGCTCAGATACCTTCTAGAGAGTGGTATCACGGCGGAGATGAAGACTTGAGCTTTTTTTCAGCATTAGGAAATATAGTAGCTTCCAGCGTGCAGCGGTGGCTGCTGACGCAGAAACTCCGCAGTGAAGAAACGATGCGGCAAAGATTGGAACGCTATCATTCTCCTGCGGTCGTGCAGCATTTAATCAATACGGGGACTTTAATTAACGATCGCCTCCCACCGGTAGAAAGCGAAATCAGTATTTTGTTCGCCGATATTGTCGGTTTTACTGCCATGTCCGAACGATTAAGTCCCCCGCAAATCGCTCGTTTGCTTAACAGTTTTTTTGAGGAAATGCTGCAAGAAGTTTTCGAGCAAGGGGGAACCTTAGATAAGTTTATCGGTGATTGTATCATGACATTTTTTGGCGCTCCCGAACCGCAGTTAGATCATGCCGATCGAGCCGTGACTGCTGCGTTGGGAATGCTCGATCGGCTCGACAAACTTAACGCTAACAAAAGTTTGGGTGAAGCGCTGCAACTGCGAATTTCAATTAACAGTGGCAAAGCGGTAATTGGCGATGTCGGCAGTTCTAAAAGAGTTGATTATACAGTGTTAGGTTCGACAATTAATCTCGCAGCCCGCATGGAAGGAATTTGCGAACCTGGGGAATGCGTTCTGAGCGAAACTACTTTTAATTTGCTGCGATCGCCCCAAAGTTTTGAACCGATGGGAGAGTTCCGGTTTAAAGGAATTGACAGACCGATTAATGTCTATCAAACTAATAGAAAACACCGTCGGTAATATAGTTGAGAGTTGAGAGTTGAGAGTTGAGAGTTGACAGCAGTAATAGCAACAGGACTTATATCAAGTCCGGAAAATCACCCATTATATGTTCGTAGTAAGAACTTTAGTTCTTATCCGCGATCGTGATATGTTCGTAGTAAGGACTGTCCTTATGTCGCGATCCGCGTCAGGACGCTCCGAAGACAATGCGGAATGTCGATCGCAGGTACGCACCTCACTTTAACAACATCTCGCTCCAAAAAATCTCGGCAAATGTTTACAAAAATATTTCAACTTCCTCAAAAGTTGTGCTATAATATATTTATGCGGGAGTATAGCTCAGTTGGTTAGAGCAGGTGACTCTTAATCTCAAGGTCGAAGGTTCGAGTCCTTCTACTCCCATCCCTCTTTAAGCTTTATGGCTAAAGCATTTAGGAATCTTACTTAATCTTTGATTAACGGTTTCCGCTCATTTTTCGCTCATCTCGGTAATCAGCATAGCCTAACTTAGGTGAGTGTGACAAGTCTGTTGTAGACCGAGGCATTCTGGAAGATAGGACGCAATAATAGCGTCCTATTTTGTCGTAAATTAAATAGGGGACTATAATTCGAGTCCTTCTACTCCCATCCCTTTCCTGTTCACAATTTTTTTGCCAGTTGCAAAACTTGATTTAATTTTCCGCTGCGAAACCCCTCCAAATCCAGAGTCGCGTACACAAAACCAAACTCCTGAAATACTGCCACTAATCCAGGTAAATCTGCATTTAAAACAAACTCCTTAATCTCCTCCGCTGGCAGTTCGATTCGCGCCGTATCTCCGTGCGATCGCACTCGCAAATTCTTCAATCCCAACTGCCGCAAATACCTTTCGGCACGTCCCACTCTTTGCAACTTGAAAGTCGTGATTTCTTCGCCATAAGGAAAGCGCGAACTCAAACAAGGTTGAGCGGGTTTATCCCACCAGGGTAAACCCAATTCTTTTGCTAATTGCCGCACTTCCATTTTAGTAATTCCTACTTCTGCTAAGGGCGATCGCGCGCCCCGTTCTTTTGCTGCTTGAATCCCCGGACGGTAATCATTTAAATCGTCGGCATTAATCCCATCTACTACATAAGGATAACCTCTTTCTAATGCTAGCGGTTTTAATGTATCGTGCAGTTCACTTTTGCAGAAATAACAGCGATTAACAGGGTTAGAAGTGTAATTAGGATTAGCCATTTCTTGAGTCGCTACTTCTTCGTGAGCGATGCCAATTTCTGCTGCTTGAATGCGCGCATCTTCTAAATCTTCCGGCAGTAAAGATGGGGAAACTGCTGTTACTGCTAAAGCGCGATCGGCCAATACGTCGCAAGCAATCTTTGCTACTAAAGTGCTGTCAATCCCTCCAGAGTAAGCAATTAATGCTCGCTCCATCTGTGCAAATACAGCTTGCAATTTTTCTAGTTTTTCAACCAACATAGTTTCAACTTTTTGTGACGAATATTAAGAGTCTGAAAGCAGACTAAAAAACTTATGAGCTAAAAGTATAGCTCGTCGATCGGCTGTTCTTCTTCCTTCTCGGCAATAGGTAACAGGCAACTTCTTTCTTCCCTATTTCTGATAATAACTATCAACTATCAACTAATTTCTAATGTTATTCTGGATCGATACCGAGGGCTGCCAATCGTGCCAGAAGATCTTGATTTCGCTGTTTTTCCTGTTCCAGCAATGTTTGGGCTAACTCTTTATCTTGCTGTTCTCGATCGGCTCGTTGGCGTTCGTTTTCGGCTCTTTCTTCCGGCCACAAAAGTAACTCGCCTTCCGCATTCCACCAGCGCAACCAATATCCCGTTCTACCTTCGCGAGTTCCCTGCCAAACTCCCAAAAACAAATCCAATCCGGGTATTAAATAACGCCTGTTTTCATCGGGATCTTGACTGCGGTAACGCGCGGATTCTAGGGTATAAACTTCTATTCTACCAGTATGCGGTCGAAAAATGACATAGCGGGGAACAGCGATTACTTGTTCGTAAAAAAACCACTTGCCGATTTCTTCTTGGTGTTCGACAGAATATTCATCACCGTAGGTAGCTGAAAGAAATTCCATCACTACAAAAGGAACTGTTCCTTCAGTATGAGGGGTATAACTGCGACGGGGATAACTGTGAGGCCAAAGCTGCACTGGCTGCACGTACATCCAATCTGGCGCTTTGCAAATAGTGCGATCGTCCACAGCAGCGCACAAAGCAAAATTAGAAACAATAAGTGCATCTTGCATGAATTCCGGGCAATCTACTAAAGATTGGCGCAAGCCATTAGCAACTAAAGGATGGTCTATATTTTCCACGGGGTCATCTGGTAGGATAAAATCATCGGGCAGCAGCGGCCAGGTAATTTTTAGCTGCGATATCGGCTTGTAAATTGTAGCAGTCATAAGCACCTCTCTTTACAATAAAAGTTTGAGTTTTAGTTCAGATATTTTGTTGTCAGTAGAAAACAGAATCTATCGATTTTGAGTTGCATACTTACTCACTGATGTCGGGTGCGCAATGCGCACCTTACTGACTCTATATTTTAGCGCATTTCCAAGCAGAAACTGTAGGGACACAGCAGTGCTGTGTCCTGAGTCTTGAATTTACTCGCGGATCGTCAGTCATAAATTTTATATTTGCCATAATAAAATGCAGGTTTTAAAATTCACGGCGGGAAAAAATGGCGATCGAAATTGACAGCAGCAGCACGCCATAAAGCAAACCGTAGCCAACATTTGTAATTAAAGCTGCCAAATAAGGTACTTGTCCGTAAACAGCATCATTTCTCAAATTAAACCGCGCCAAATCCGGTAAAATGAGATATAATCCTATCATCAATTGCTCAATTCCTGGATTTTTAGTTAGCTGACCCAACGCCACCAAATCGCGAGTTGAATTTCCTACCAAATAAACGCCAAATGTCAGTAAAGTTGCCAACAGCGAACTGCTAAAAACTCCAAATAAAATACCTACAGCCACCAGCAAAGACAGCTCAAAACACAGGAACAGTGCAGCTATTAAAATACTTGTTAAAGGGTAGGGAATGCGAGCCAAACTCAGGATAACTAGATAAATAACAGTCATGGCAGCTACCAGGACTCCTAGTACGGCTGACAGTCCGAAATGTTTGCCAACAATTAATTCAGCCCGACTTATCGGCTTGGCAACTAACAGGTACACAGTTCGCTTTTCGATTTCTTTGTTGACTAGACCTGTAGATACGAATACCGTGACAATTAGACCAAATATGCTAATAGCAGCCAAACCAACATCCAGAATAATTTTCTTTTCTGTTGTCGCCGCCAGTTCTGGTATCAAGCGTACGGATAGTCCCATCAACAGAGCAAACAAAATAATTAAGTAAAGAATCCGATCGCGAATTACCTCCCAAAATACATTAGTTGCAACTGTCAAAATTCTGTTGAAATTCATTGAAGAACAGGTAATTGGTAATTGGTAATCGGTAATATCGTGTTGGGTAGAATGACCGCAACAAGGTTGTTCGTAGCACGGACTTAATTCCGTATCGGGTTGGTTTGTAGTGCGAACTTAAGTCCGTACTACAAATCGTTTGAATTACAGTTAATTAACCGGACAAAATCTAATTGGTAAACTGCCGAAAAAATAACAGCAGAAACATCTCCTGCTGTAATACTGGCAATTAGCTGGAAGTTTGTCAAACTTGACTGTCTCCCGCACTTCCATCGTTTTTCTGACCGGGTTTAGAACGTTTGATACTGCCGCAGGTTACAGTTGCTCGATTGCCGAGATCTACGATTTCGCAAGATTTGCTAAAGGAATATATTTCAGGTCTGAAAACCAAGCCCAACCAATTAGCCTGCATATCTAACTGATAGCGAGCATCTCCTTGGACGATCGTAGTTTCGACATCCCAGCTATCATCTTCTGCGACTCTCTTAATTCTTTTCAAGGCTTCATTGCGCAGAAAAAACCGCTCGTTGTCGATATCTATCAACATTTGCTCTATTTGCGGCCAAGGCTTTCTGCGGGCTTCATCTCGCAAGTATTCTTCCATTTCTTGGAGAATGACGACACCTCGCGACCGATTAATAGTTGGCCCCTGAAAAGTTACCACAAAATCGCTTTTCCTTAAATCCTCGGATAAAATACTCGGATACTGTTGCAGCCAATCTTGAACTAAAAAGTGAAATCCAAACCAACAGGAAAACAGCAGGTGAATCAGAGTAATCATCACAAACTGTGGCTTCAACAATGACCTTGCCCTTTCCCATTTTGACTCGCTCTTCCAAATCTCAATGGTGGCAAGAATGACTACTGCGATAATCGGACCGGAGATCCACGCTATTTCCTTGCGATCGAACGGCAATCTTACCAGTAACCACAAGCCAATTAAGAAGCTACTCACCCACGGACTCAGGCTGACTCCTTTAATTTGAAAAGGTTGCTGGCTGGTTAGCAAACCCATTGAAAGTGTAAAAAACAGCCAACTCATATCAGCAATCAGCACTCTTGTCGGCCATTCAGCGATCGCCGCCACCGACAGCAAAGCTAAAAAGATGCTGAGTAGCAAAGGAGTTTTCCAATGGACAACCTTAGGCGGCAGCATCGCCTTTTGGAGTTTTTTATTACTTTCCCAAAGGCTGTTAGTCAGCTTCGTCAGTTGCTGCGTAACATCCAAAAATTGCTTCATCATAGGTTTCAGGTGAGGCTTTGCAGAAACAACACGATTAAAATAACGGCATTACTAACAGTGTGGGCGATTAAAACAGCACCAAACTGAGTAGTTACTTGGAAGGTTTTTTTGATAGGACGGCGGGTAAGAGTAGGCGGTCCGATAAACTGAGGTTGAGCAGTTTTTTTATTGCCAGCAGCTACATTTTCTAACATTTCTAATCCCTGCCATTTGGAGAGAAAAGTCACTGCTAATATTAGAGCTGCTATCAGAGTTAATGAACCGTAAATATCCTGACCGCCTCCTAATATCATGTAGCCGATCAATCGTTCTCGCAAATCTTTGGAAAGCACGCTTTCCATGCCGAAGAAAACCAACCACCCCACGAAAGTACAACCTAGATTGAGGATGGCAGTATATTCAACGCTGGTTCTGGGGCCGAGTTTCAGAAGTTTTTGCAGAAACCACGATTCGATCGCGATCGCCAAAAACAAAATCAAAACTTGAGCCAATATTGTCCGAAATGGAAAAACACTCGCAATCATAAGTATAGAAGTATATAACCGCAGGTTAGTTTGGATGAGATCGACGGATGACCTACTACCCCACTCTTATCGGAGATTGCGGTGAGGGATTGTTATCATCTGTTAACGCTTTTTGAACCTGTGTTAGGTCGTGACATATGTCGGATTCAGCTAATTGTACATTACGATCGCCCGAATCTCGATCGATATGCTTTCGCTGGTAACTGCTGTTAATTTTGACTCGGAATAGAGATTGGAATGGAGCGATTAACATTCTGTTGAAGTCGTTAAGTGCCTTAACTTCAGTTGAGGCTGGGGAGGATACATCCCAACACACAGTAGAATTTGGCAGTATTAACCAAATTTTACCGCGTTAAATGGTATCTGAATTATGGTAAGGAATGGTATTGGTATTCGGACAGCTTCAGCCCGATCGGAACGGGCGATCGGTCAAATTCACGTATACGATGGCGCTAGTAAGGGCAAGTCTCAAGCAGCTTTGGGAGTAGTGTTGCGTTCGATCGGCCTGGGAATCGATTCGGCCTCACCCACCCGAGTTTTGCTGCTGCGCTTCCTCAAAGGACCCGGCCGCGCCTACGATGAAGATGGGGCGATCGAAGCTTTGCAGCAGGCTTTCCCCCACTTGATCGACCAAGTGCGCACCGGTCGGGCGGAATATTTCGGTGTAGAAGAAATTACTCGGTTCGATCGCGCCGAAGCCCAGCGGGGGTGGGATGTAGCCAAAGGGGCGATCGCCTCAGACCTTTATTCTGTCGTGGTGCTTGACGAACTGAATCCTGTTTTAGACTTGGGCTTGTTACCGGTGGAAGAAGTAGTTCGCACCCTCAAACACAAACCCGAATATTTAGAAGTAATCGCCACCGGGCGGGCGGCCCCCCAAGCTTTGCTCGACATCGCCGATTTGCATTCGGAAATGAAGCCCCACTATCACCCCGCAGCGGCCGAACACAACATTTCGGGTATTGAAATATACACTGGTGCTGGCAAAGGAAAATCAACCAGTGCTTTGGGTAAGGCTTTGCAGGCGATCGGACGGGGTATCAGTTTAGACCAATCTCACCGCGTACTGATAATGCAGTGGCTCAAAGGGGGTACGGGTTATACAGAAGATGCGGCGATCGCAGCTTTGCGCCAAAGCTACCCGCAATTAGTAGACCACCAACGATGCGGCCGGGATGCTATAGTGTGGCGCGGGCAACAGCAAGAATTAGACTGTATCGAAGCACAACGCGGCTGGGAAATTGCCAAAGCTGCGATCGCCAGCGGCTGGTACAAAACGATTATTCTCGACGAACTCAATCCAACGGTAGACTTAGAACTGCTGCCAGTAGAACCAATTGTAGAAGCCCTGTTGCGCAAGCCCCGCGATACAGAAATCATTATCACCGGGCGCTGCCACAAGCCGCACGCTTACTTCGACTTAGCTACCGTACACTCGGAAGTCTACTGTCACAAACATTACGGCGATCGAGGCGTAGAACTCAAGCGCGGTGTAGACTTTTAGACATTTTAGATTTGGGATTTTAGATTGATAATTCCCAATCCCCAATCCCCAAATCTAAAATCGCAAATCTAAAATCGATCGATCCCCAATCGCCCATCCGTAACGGAACATTCAGAAGATCGATCGCGTCTTGACGAACGCGAACACCTGTAAGGTAACAGAAAAACGTAAAAGGGTGAAGACGTTGACAAATAAAGCTTACACAAAAAAAATCTGCCATCTAGAAATTCTAGACAGGCTGTGCGCAAGTAGGCTAGACTTGCGGCGGGCAAACAGGTTAAACTACAGCGGAATCCAAACATTCGGTGTTCTAGGCAGTGTCTGTAGTCGCAACGGCGATGACCAATAAGTAGAGGAGTGAAGCTGTAATGACAACGCTAGATGACAATCCTAATCAACTCGATCTAAACCTTCCGGGACTCGGCCCGGACACGATCTTTGCCGGAGCTGGGGCTGACTTCGTAAGAACTGCTACCCTAGGCGGCAGCTTAATATTTGGCCAAGCCGATAACGATACTCTCCTTTCCGTCGGTCCGAACGATACTTTATACGGCGGTGCCGACGAAGACTCCATCAGATCTCAGCGCTCTCCAGCCCTGCTGTTTGGCGACGCAGGTGCTGACACTGTAGTAGCTGAATCTCGGGCTACGCTGTACGGCGGTGCGGGAGAAGATTTCCTCCAAGGCACTGTCGAATCTAACCTCATGTTTGGTAATGAGGATGGGGATACGATGCTGGGCGGAGCCCAGAGAAGGGACTCCCTCTACGGTGGTAAAGGTAATGACTCCATCGGCTTTTTCATCGCTGGCGGCGGCAACAACCTCGATATTCCTCTATTCGGCACCGGCTTCGCTGGTAATGAAGGCAGCAACTGGCTGCGGGGCGACTTGGGCGACGACCTAGTTGTAGGCATCAATCAAAGGGACACTCTCTACGGCGGTAGAGGCAATGACAAGCTGCGCGGCAATGGCAGCAACAACTACCTGTCCGGCGACCTCGATAACGATACTTTATCCGTTGTCAACCCCACCACAACGAACCAATTTGTCGGCACCAACGTGATTGTGGTCGGTTTGGAAAGAGTCACCTTGCTCGGTGGTGCGGGTAACGACTCTCTCTACGGCGCGATCGGCGAGTCAGGTAACGGCAGAAACCTCTACGACGGTGGCGAAGGCAACGACACGATTTTTGCTTTTGCTTCTCAGGATACCGCACGGGGAGGCGACGGTAACGACTTAATCCAATCGAAGGCAACGGACGTACTATCGAGTGTAGGTGCTCGGACTTCATTCCCAGGCTATGCCGGTCGCAACCTACTTGACGGCGGAGCCGGCGACGATTCGATCGTGGCTGCGTTCTCCAGCGATACCATGGTTGGGGGTGAAGGCAGCGACAGCTTGAGCGGTATCTTTACTTCCGCTTCTGGTGGAGAAGGCAACGATACAATCAATGCTTCTTCTGCCGGCACTAATGCTGCTTTTATTACTCTCGAAGGCGGCTTGGGCAACGACTTCTTAATTGGCAATACTACTACTGGTGTCAATAACAACTTTACTGCCACCAACTTCTTCAATGGTGGTGAGGGAGATGACAACATCTTGCTGTCGAGCTTGCGCGATCGCGTGATTGGCAACGCAGCAGGTAACGATACGATCTCCTTCGCTACTACAGCCAGTTTTACCGGTACCAGCGTCAGCGTAATTACTGATACTTTAGGTAGCAATTTCATCACTGGCGGTCGGGGTAGCGATGTCATCACCACCGGTTTCGGCGATGACATTCTGTTCGGCGGTTCCAGCACTGGTACGGCACCCGGTCAAACTGACGGGAACGATACTTTGGATGCCAGCGGCGGTAACGATACAATACTGGGCGATCGTGGAGACGACGTGCTGATCGGAGGAGATGGCAACGACTCCC
>JBOFTL010000475.1:0-2541 GCA_051652045.1 Microcoleus sp.
AATTGTCGATCCGGCTACCAATAAAACGCGCAGCGAACAGATCACAGAACTGTTCCAAAAAGCTCTTAATAAGCCAAAAGTGAACATCCGCACCGAAGCTTTGAAATCGGATTCTCCCGAGGGTACGCCGCCCGCAATCGTTTTGTTACCGGAAGCTTTACGCCGGATGCGGGATATGACGGCCTTGTTGCAGCAGCAAGCAGCGGAATTCCCCGAAGAGCACGTTTTGTTAGTAAATACTGCGCACCCGTTAATTCAAAATCTGTCGAGTTTGAGTCAGGGTTCGATCATTCAAAGCGGCGGCGAGTCTCCGTCGGCACAGTTGGCTAGCATGATTTGCCACCACGTTTACGACTTAGCTTTGATGGCCCAGAAGGGTTTTGATGCTGAGGGAATGAAAGATTTTGTCGAGCGATCGAACCAGGTATTGACAAAATTGACCGAACGTGCAATGTAATTAACGTTCAGGGCTGGTTCATTGATTAATTGATTTGAAAAGTCGATCGTCCTCATGGTGGGCACGGGCACAGTCATTAACTAGGATCTCAGAAACCGGGTTTTTGCGACAATACTGCGTTACAGACGACAGATTAAGTAAAAACCCGGTTTCTTTCTCTTTTCGTCCATTACTCCACTCACCCTAAAAATCTTAGTCTGCATTCAGGGAATTATTTTTATACCATCCTGAATTTACACGTAAGTATGCGTAAAGCTATAAAGTGTAAAGCATGAGGTACCATGAACAATCTCATAATCTATGATGAGCAAAGGCAACCACGCAGACTAGGCGAACAAATCGGTAGTGGTGGACAAGGGGATGTATATGCACTGGCAGAAAATCCAAACATTGTAGTCAAAATCTTTAATCAGGAGAAACTACAAGAAAGAAGACATGAACTAAGAGAAAAAGTTTTTGTTCAAATTCGAGTTCTCGAAGACCTGATTAAGAGTCCTTACGTAACTTGGCCCCAGATAGAGGTTTTTGATAGCAATGGTCAGTGGATGGGCTATGCCATGAAAAAGGCTGGAGGGATACCACTCAGCAAACTAGCTCATACCATGCTCTATTTAAAATACTTTCCAAACATAGATAGGAAAGGCATCGTGCAAATATTGTTGCATCTTTTAGATACAGTTGAAAGTTTGCACAAAAAAGAAATCTACCTTGGGGATATTAACTTAGGTAATTTTCTTGCAGACCCTTCTACGTTTAAAGTTTATCTGATTGATACAGACAGCTATCAAGTCAAAAATGCTAGGACTTCTCGAATCTATACTTGCCCTGTAGGTAGACCAGAGATGACACCCGTAGAAGATCATGGTCTACCTTTTCCCGAGATTATTAGAACACTTGAAGGTGACTTATTTTCGTTAGCAATTTTAATGTTCCAATGTTTGATGTTGGGACAACATCCTTACAGCCAAGTAGGTGGTGGAAATCCAGTAGAAAATTTGCGAGGGGGCAATTTCCCATATGGAAAAGGAGGTGCTAGACCAGGGGAGGAACGTGCTATACCACCAGGGCCTTGGTATATTATTTGGAGTCATCTATCATTTAAAGTCAAAAACCTTTTTATTAACACTCTGAAAGAAGGTGTTAATGACAAATCGAAGCGGGCTTCTATACAAGAATGGCGAGGTGTGTTTCAAGAATACTATTTTGCTATGCAAAGTGGTTTCCTATCCTCAGAAGTCAGACCAACAGAAGCAAAAATTCGCCGAGATAGTGAAGACAGGATTGTTTGGTAATCTTGTATAACCATCTATTTTTTGAAGTGTTTCATTAGCAATTAGTTGACTGGGAAAGTAATATGAAGATTCAGCTCAAGAACCAAGACTATGATTTAATTGAAAATCCAACGCCTCGTTGTCCGTGTATGTTGGTTTTGGATGTCAGCGGTAGTATGTCAGGCGATCCAATTAGTTTACTCAATCAAGGTGTAAATCAGTTTATCCAAGAAGTTTATCAAGATGATTTTGCACGATTTGCTGTGGAGGTAGGAATCATTACTTTTGGTAGTACGGTGGATGAAGTTATCCCTATCCAATCGATTTTGGAAATTAATGTACCTGCCTTTTCGGCTATGGGAAGAACGCCAATGGGGGAAGCTGTTTCCAAGGCAATTGAAGTTTTAGAAGTACGCAAACAACAGTACCGAAAACGTGGTGTCCCCTACTATCAACCTTGGATCGTACTAATGACCGATGGTGAGCCAACCGATGAATATTCTCAGGCTGCGGCTCTACTTCGTGAACTCGCTGAAGATAGTAAAATGCTGGTGTTTGGAATTGGCATCGGCGACCACTGCAATTTGAATAAACTTGGTGAGTTTTGTCCTGCCAATCGTCCACCCAAAAAATTAGCCGAGTACAGATTCAGGGAATTCTTCCAGTGGCTTGCTCAAAGTATGGCGAAAGTAAGTGTTTCCACTCCTGGAACTGGTGTTGAATTACCATCTACCAAAGGTTGGGATAGCATTCAAATTTAAAAAAATCATTCTCAATTGAGCATTCTTGAATGCTCATTGCTTGCAAAATATA
>JBOFTL010000476.1:0-3658 GCA_051652045.1 Microcoleus sp.
AACTCGAAAAAGACTTAGAGGCAGATTGTATGATTAATGAAGAGATTTTAGATAAAAAACTCAGCTTGGGAACTGTATGGGTTGTTGATAGCTGGATCGTGCGATCGGACCAAAACAACTTTACCGAAGCCAGCGTGATTCTCAGAAACCCTGCAACGAGCGATCGACACCCTGCTTTTGTCAGAGCTCAAGCTCCAATAGAAGCTTCCTGCAACGCTCTTGACAAATTGGTCAAACAACTTTTTGACGAAGTGCCTGAATACTCTTTCAAAAGATTCGTTACTAGAAATGTTTCCGATGAAGGAGCAGCATCAACTGTTGAAGCAACTGTAATTGTGCAATGTGGTGATTTGATTTACACTAGCAATTACACCCACAAAAGCATCATTCAAGCTGTTTTCTATGCTTATGTAAAGAGTGTCGATAAAATCTTAAGACGCGAAACTCCTGAAAAGGCAGATAAACCTGTTAGTAATTTTGTAAATAAATCGAAGTGGGCTCAGGGATTACCGTAGTTGACAGTATAACTCAGAGTTAGTAGGGTGCGTCAGAAACATACTTTTGACGGCGATCGAGCTTTTCAGATCTGACACGCTCTACTACTATCTATTTATCGGGATGAACTTGATAGTTTTATGCAAAATTCTGCGATTTTTTTGTAAATTTTTGCACGCACTGGGTGAAAGTACGGAACGATCGCAGTTGTAGGGATTTTACGCATGGGCCCAGAAACCGAGTTTTTTTACGGAAACTTCGTCGCAGTCGAAAAATTTGGTAAAAACCCGGTTTCTTTGGTGAGAGTGCGTAAATGTGGCACACCCAGTCCAAGAAACGGGATTTCTGTGATATAGAGATCGTAAATCATTTGTGAATTTCTTGCTCCCTCCCCTTAGTAAGGGGAGGGCTGGGGTGGGGTTAAAAATTTACGATTCATTTAGGATTGCTATATGTTTCAAATCAGCGATCGAACTTAATATGACCAACCCAACGCAAACTCATTTAAATCGGCTGTTATTTTTAACAATAACTACCTGTAGCTTTATCCTAATTTTGAGTATCTATCCCGGCCTCCTCCAAACCTTACCAGTGATGCTGGCGATCGCTCTTATCGGATTATTCTTCCTCTTGGCGATCGGCTTTGGCTTAATTCTATTTGCGATCGACATTATTCAAAAACTACAATCCCCTCAAAATCGGGCGATCGATCTCAAATCTAACTTTTCCAAAAACTCCCTAATTCGGATTTGCCTGATTCTAGTAATTTTTATCTCTTCCTATGGCTTGCTCAAATTCTACATTCCCCGACGCATTGCCTTTACCTTTGCACGCCCAGCTTTCGAGGGCTGGCTGAGAAAAAAGCCACCCCAAAATACTAACCAAAATTCTCCAAATATTCCGCGCCAACTCAACATCAAATTAGGAATTTATCAAGTCGATAGTTACGCGATCGATCGCCGAGGCGGACAGTATTTTCGAGTCCACAGTCACGGAGACGGCCTGGGGCCGGATACTATATCCTATGGCTTTGTTTACCAGCCAAATCGAGAAGGAAGCCCCTTTGGAGACGCATATTACAGGATTTATTCTTTGGGTGATGGATGGTTTTGGTTTCAGGCTTCTAACGATTGGTAATAGAACTTGTGCAACGAATCTATATGTAGGGTCGCAGTGCGCACCTTACTGCAATGGATGATTTTCTTCTTAGTCCGCGCAGGCGGACTTCGTTCGTGTAGACGCGGTTTCAACCGCCGAGTCATAGTTACAAACAAGTCCGACCGCCCTCGATCGAACGCAATCTTATTCACCGGATTTGGTTTCTTGAGTTTGAGCTTGAATTACTGCACTCCAATCATCATTATTCACTGCTGCTGCTAAATTTTGCGCCCGATCGCCCGCTGCATTTCCAGCACTTTCTAACTCTTTTGTTAAACTAGAATCGGCCATTGCTTTGCGCAATTTCAACTTCTTTTCCTCATAAGCTTTTTGTTCTTCAGCAGACATTGCCGATCGGGCTGCTTCACCTGCGGTACTCGCCCACAAAGCTTTTGCTTCACCGTTTCCGGGAGGGATGCTGCCGATTTCTGCGATCCACGCATCGCGCAATTTTTCCATTTCTTCCCGCTTCGGAAATTTAAAAGTTTGCACCCGCACGAAAGCACATTTTTCTTCGCCGTTGGTGGCGATGTGGCTGTTGAAAGACAGCAAAATATTGCGCGAATAACCGATATATTGAGTGCGGCGATCGACATCTAAAACAGCATAAACTCCGGCTACTTTAGCATTATTGGACGCGCTGCGCCAAGTTTCGATCGGCATTACTTGAGTTCCGTCATTTTCTATTTCAACAACAGCAGTCTCAGCGCCGTGTTCGTCCTCGGAACTGTATAAAAAACCGTGCAATCCTTGATGGGCTGCGGGTACATCCCGATGTTCGATCGGTAAAGCTCGATCGGCATTTTCTAGATCGTTTTCCATAAAATCTATTTTCTTACAAAACTGGTAACTTTATTAATTAAATCGCTTTTGGTTGCAGGTGTCTAGAGGAAAGTGGAAAATTACAATTTCGCTTTGAGTGGGACAGGTTTGCGAATTGCACGATCTTATTTTGAGTTCGCGTTCGATCGAATAATTGAAATAAGTGTTTTTAATTAGGACTAAAGTGTTCGATCGGAAACGGACTGAAGTCCGCACTACGAACCTTTGCGATCGCATTTTTCCAAGCCTTTTCAGTCGGCGCAGGCCGACTTCGTTCGTGTAGTTGCGGTTTCAACCGCCGATTGATTGCCGATTGATTGCCGATTGATTTTAGTATAATATATTTAACAAGAATTGCTGTAATGTTATTGAAAAAACTCTACTACCATATGTCAGATCTACCTAAAAAGCTCATGTTCAGTATATTATTAGGAATAATCGCATTAGGATACTTTACAATAGTTTTCAACCCCTTATTATTTGTGACAGTAATCTCCAATTTCACTCAAGAAGCGATCGTGGATAAAATCTATCAAGTAGGCAAGTATCAAGTGCATGAAAAAATTTATCAGACTGGCAGTGATTTTCCAGACCCCAAATACGAGAGAAGTTATAAAATTAAAAATGGCGATCGCTCTGTTAATTTAGGGCGATTTATGAACGAAGACAAGCAGGGCATCGGCATCGAAGCTCCACCAAAAATGGTTGGTGAGTGGCTGGTTGTATTTAGTGCCAATCGCGTTTTCCTGTGGAAATCGGGTAGCGAACCGATCGAATTTGAACCCTATCGAGCATCAAATTGGCAAAAGTATAGCGATCTTGGCATCAACGGTCATTATGATTATTACTCAAGTAATTTCTTCATCAAAGACGCTCGCTGGTTTTTCGAGTATCGATGCGCAAATCAGCCTTGTTTGACAATGAAAGACGATCGAGCCATGCCTGAAAAAATTTTATTCTCTTCGGACGATCGCGGCCAAACTTTTCATGTTTTGGAAAATAGCAAAGCTCAAAAATAGTTCGATCGTTCGTAGTAAGGACTTCAGTCCGTTCTATCTATCGTTCGTATATCGTTCGTAGTACGGACTTCAGTCCGTTCTATCTATTATAGCAACCCTAAATGAGTCACAAATTTTTTACCCCACCCCAGCCCTCCCCTTATAAAGGGGAGGGAGTAAGAACT
>JBOFTL010000477.1:0-3037 GCA_051652045.1 Microcoleus sp.
CGTAAAACTGTTTAACAACTTGGTTCTAGAGCCTGGAACTAGCTACGCATTCCAGGGTAGGAACTGAAACACTTGCTCTAAACGGAGTCAGTGAAGACTGAGGCTGGTCAGCTAACCGAAGTCAGAGGCATGAAGCCCCCTCACTTCAGTGCGGTGTGCTGACAGGAAATTGGGAATTGAAAATGGGTTCTGTGATAGTTGCTGGGGTTTCGAGCCCCCTCGCATCCCCCTTAATAAGCTATCCTTTATAGAACCCATTTGGCATCTTTTCTCGATCTCCTGGTGAAACAAACCCGCTCGTCTCATACGAATCAAGGCTTTTGGGAATTTTGTTTCTTTTATTACATAACGGGTGCCGCGCGCCCGCGGGATGCTCTAAAGACCCTCAAGTAAGCCGTCTGTTACGATTCAGTAAATTGAAGATTATAGTGGGCGCTTCCCAAAAGCACTTTTGAGATTTCCTGGCTGCTTTCTTGCGAGATTTTGCCACTGATGACCTGGACTGAGGTAACTCAGTCCCCGGTATATCGGCTGAGATCTTTTAAAGATCGCCAGTAGCGGGCGATCGAACTTGCCACAGTTCGAGCAATTTTGACTGGTATAGTGGAGTCGAACGGCAACCGCGATCGCACTAAAAACCTTACCAAAATACTCAACAAATTATCACAAATTATCACAAATTATCACAAAAATTATCCTCATTCTCGCCCACCGAGTTTAGGAGAGGTGGCGGGTTAGATCGCTCAATTGGGATTTTTTTTAGGCAGAAAACATGATAGTTTTCCAGGAGTTAAAACTTTGTGGCGTGGATTGAAAAGATTGGACGATCTTACGAGGGATTGGTTATGTTCGATCGACTGAAAATAACTGAAATCGGTATTTTTTAAAGGCGCTAGATCTAGGCTAAAAAATTTTGTTGATGCTGGGAGTAAGAATTTTGATGAAAACCAGATCGACAATTCATCGCTCCCGATCGCCCGATCGCGACGCAGTAAGAGGAGTAATGTAGAGAAAAGTGTTACCGTGAAAAGGAACGAGAGCGTTAGAATTTTATGAAAGTCTCATCAATTTGGCAAAAACTCCGCAATCAACCAGCCTTCTGCTTGGCCGGACTGCTAGTAGTTTGCATAGCATTCAGCGGTTGTTCGCCCGCCCAGTCAGCAGCCGGAAATCAATCTCCAGTCGATCCCAAATTAAAAGAACAAGTTTTGCAGGTAATTCGCGAAAACCCGCAAGTAGTTGTGGAATCGGTACAAGCTTACCAGCAGCAGCAACAAGACCAGCTTAAAGCAGCGCAGCAGCAATTTTTGCAGCAGATGACAACAGATCCGAAATCTGTCATCGGCGATTCTCCCAGCAAAGGGGCTAAGGACGGAAAAATTGTACTTTTAGAGTTCTCCGACTTTCAATGTCCGTTTTGCGCCCGAGCCCATGAAAATGTCAAGCAGTTTATGGCAAAACACCAAGACAAAGTTACTTTAGCTTACAAACATTTACCCTTGACTTCGATTCACCCTCAAGCAATGCCAGCAGCTAAAGCAGCTTGGGCGGCCCAACAGCAAGGGAAATTCTGGGAATATTACAGTGCTTTGTTTGAAGGACAAAAACAATTAGGCGAGGAATTTTATGTTGCCACTGCTCAAAAACTGAATCTAAAATTAGATAAATTCAACAGCGATCGCAACAGTCCCGCCGCTGAAGCAGCAATTCAAAAAGACATACAGCTAGCTCGATCTGTGGGCATAGAAGGTACTCCTTTCTTTGTCATGAATGGTAAAACTTTCTCCGGTGCTGTCGAAGTTGCGGAAATGGAAAAAATTCTCGCTAGTGTTTCCAAATAAAATGTAAAGCATCACGAGAAAGTAAGTTTTTCTGTCTTTTTTACAGTCTGGGACGCACTCAGATTGTGTTCGATCGACAATCGTAACAAAACCAGTTCGTAGTGAGGACTTTAGTCCTCTCAAAATCTGTTCGTAGTGAGGACTTCAGTCCTCTCAAAATTCGTTCGTAGTGAGGACTTCAGTCCTCTTTATTTTGCGGACTGAAGTCCACACTACAAACTTTATTGAGATCGAATACCAAATCAATCGAATTTTTTATTGAATCTGTTGGCTGCAATGCAATATTTTTATTATTCAAAAGCCCGGTTTATGACTATCTTAATATTATCGATTTTTTAACTTTATCTGATTGCATCAGAATGATTTTTTTTACCGCAGAGAACGCAGAGAACGCAGAGCAAGAGCGCAGAGAGAAATGAATAATGCCACAGGGATGGGAATTGATATTAGTTATTTAAAAGAAGTAACACAGGCAGGGTGAAGCCTGCTAGTAAAGTAGACGCTTCCACAACTACACTTATTAAAAAAATTATGCTCGGGAACAAATTTACTTTACATCTTGTCTTAGAAGCTTTAAGAGTTCGAGACTCACTAACAACCTAATTGCGTCATTCTGAGTCTTAAGCGCGATCGTGAAGATCGCGAATCATCTCAAACTATAGCAACGCGATCGCAAGTGCGTGCGGCACTGTTTGAGTTGCGAATAACTTAATAATATCTTGCCTTTTACCAGCTTTCTCAGACATAGCTAGTGGATTCAAATGGTTATTTGTCTTTACTAATTTGAATTGTTTAGGCAAGACGATCGCCACTTTTGAATTCCACTTTCATTGCGTCTACGGGGAAAATTTACCATGAAAAAAAATACACAAATAATTGTCATCGATTCCGCCGTTGAAGATTACCAAATTCTCGCGCAAAACCCCACACGGAGAACAGAAATATTTATCCTCGATCGCGCGCGGGATGGAGTCGATCGAATCACTAATTTTCTAGCTAAATACACCGAAATTTCAGCAATTCATATTGTTTCTCACGGCAATCCTGGAAGATTGCAACTAGGGTCGATCGAACTCAATTCCAGTAACTTAGACGCTTGGGCCGATCGAATCAAACAGTGGAAAAAATCCTTAACTGCCAATGCCGATATTTTACTGTACGGTTGCAGAATAGCAGCAGAAATTAACCCATCGATA
>JBOFTL010000478.1:0-3223 GCA_051652045.1 Microcoleus sp.
TATCGGTACTCCGATTAGCGGTGGGAGAATGTCAAAGTAGTGACTGTTGCCTGTTGCCTGTTGCCTGTTGCCTGTTGCCTGTTGCCTGTTGCCTATTGCCTGTTGCCTGTTGCCTGATATTAGGACAAACATTGATACATTATGCCGATCGGCCGTGGGCATTGCCATTAAACTGCAGGAAGATTGCTGGTTAACTGCCCAAAACCGAATTAGCTATCTCAAGCTTGCGATCGAAACTGACCAGTTCCGTTAATCTAGGGACAGAGTGCAAAATTTTGGGTGCTAGGGAGATTTTCCAGCTTCTGGCTGCTGAGTCAATCTAAAATCTAAAATCTAAAATCTAAAATCGACTGACTGATGGCCAAATTTTGGGTGCTAGAGGGATTTTTCAGCTTCTGGCTGCTAACTCAATCTAAAATCTAAAATCTAAAATCTAAAATCGATTTACCGGGCAGCACGCATCGCCTTTACCACCGATAATTTTAGAAATGTCCTCAAGTTTTGACCTTTTAATTGTTCTATTCCTGATTTTCCTCAATGGCTTGTTTGTGATGTCAGAGATGGCGATCGTCTCTGTACGGAAAGTGAGATTGCAACAACAGGCCAACCAAGGCTCGAAAAATGCCCGCGTTGCTTTGGATCTGGCAAATGCCCCGAATCAATTCTTACCGACGGTGCAAATCGGGATTACGCTGCTGGCTATCCTGTCGGGTGCTTTTGGGGAAACGACTGTTTCTAGCAGACTAGAACCTTTGTTGCATTTGATTCCATCTTTAGCGCCTTATTCTCAGGCGATCGCTTCAGTAATTGCAGTTTTAACTATAACTTATCTGACTTTAATTATCGGCGAACTCGTGCCGAAGCGACTGGCGCTCAACAATCCCGAACCGATCGCGGCCAGCGTTGCTATTCCGATGCGAATGCTCTCAAAAATTGGCGCGCCGATTGTTTATCTTTTAAGTTATTCCACTGACTTAATCTTGCGGATTATGGGGATTGCACCTTCAACCGAACCGCAAGTTACAGAGGAAGAAATTAAGGTTTTAATCGAGCAAGGAACCGAGGCGGGAACCTTTGAAGAAGCCGAACAGGAGATGGTGGAAAGAGTGTTTCGTTTGGGCGATCGGCGAGTTAGCGCTTTAATGACGCCGCGCCCCGATCTTACCTGGTTAGATCTCGAAGATTCGGTAGAAGAAAACCGCCAAAAAATGCTCAACAGCGGTCATTCGAGATTTCCAGTTTGTCAGGGCGGCCTCGATAACGTTCTCGGTTTAGTACACGTTACAGATATGCTGTCGCGAAATCTGACCGGTCAAGAATTAGATTTAAGTGCTTCGTTGCGCAGGCCGTTGTTTGTGCCGGAAAGCACGCGGGGTTTAAAAGTATTGGAGTTGTTCAAACAATCTAGCAATCAAATTGCCTTGGTGGTAGACGAATACGGCGTGATTCAAGGATTGGTTACGGTTAACGACATTTTAGTCGAACTCGTAGGCGATCTACCTTCTATTGCCGATGAAGACGAGCCGCAAGCCGTGCGGCGCGATGATGGTTCTTGGCTGTTGGATGGAATGCTGCCTGTTGAAGATTTTTTTGAAATATTTGGCATAGAAGATTCCTCATCTGAACATAAGGGAAGTTACCATACAATGGGCGGTTTTGTAATTACAAATTTAGGGAAAATTCCGACAGCAGCGGAGCATTTTGAATGGAATAATTTGCGGGTGGAAGTAGTTGATATGGATGGCAATCGAGTTGATAAGGTATTGGTAATGCCGATCGAATCAACGGGCGATCGATCGGGAAATGAATAAATCGCCAAACTAATTTGACATCCTCCCCGCCGTAGAACGACGGGGTTTTCAACCCAGTTTTTTGAGAATATGCGCTCGATCGAACCAAATATGACTCATTGATGTATTTTACGTTTCTGAAAAGTTCGATCGACCTTGCAAATTAAATAAGACTTACGCAAAAAATAGTTTGATACGCTATTTATAGCAGTAAGGTGCGCAGTGCGCACCCTACATATTTCAAATCAACGGCAGCAAAATTTCAAATTCCGTACCCGTACCGGGAGTCGAATGCAAATTCAACTTACCTTGATGCTTCTGAGTAACAATTTGATGCGTAATTGCTAACCCCAAACCCGTACCCTTTCCCGCAGGTTTAGTAGTGAAAAATGTCTCGAAAATTCGCCGCTGGATTTCTGGCGGGATACCGGGCCCGTTATCTGCAATTCTAATCGCTACCCAAGCTGAAAATTGACTGTTGACCGCTATTTCACCACTGGATTTGCCATTGTGGCTGGAGAACGATCGCCCTTGAGAATTTCCCCGATCGCCCGTTCCATAATTTTGCATTAATTCCGCACTTACACAGTCTATTTCAGAACTTTCTATTACCTCAGTTTCAATCGTAATAAGTGGCACGAAATCTGTGACTCCTTTTAACTCTTCCAAAGCGTCGATCGCATTGCTAATGATATTCATAAATACTTGGCTTAACTGACCGGAGTAACACTTAACCAAAGGCAAATCGCCGTATTGTTTTTCTACTTTAACCGCGTACTTAAGGCGATTTTTGAGAATTAGTAGCGTACAGTCAATACATTCGTGAATGTTGGCTTCTTTCAGTCGAGCCTCGTCCATATGAGAGAATGTATGGAGGCTAGTAACGAGTTCCGTCAGTCTCTCGGCGGAAACTTTCATACTTTTAAAAATTTCTGTCCAATCTTCCCGCAAAAAATCAAAGTCTATTTCTGTTTTTAGTTCGTTAATTATTGCGTTATTGCCGACAATTTTTTCGTAAGCTGCCACCAATTCCATCACATCTTGAGAGTAGTTGGATAAACAACCGAGATTGCCGGTAATGCAGGTGACGGGATTTCTAATTTCGTGGGCGACTCCGGCTACCATTTGCCCCAAACTGGCCAATTTTTCAGTTTGAATCAGTTGGGATTGGGTTTGCTGGCGCAGCAATTTTGTTGCTAGTTCGTGAATGTTAGATTGCGATACTAACAGTTCGTGGGCGTCGATCGAGCGATAAGTTCGATCGGGTAATTCAACTACGATCGGTTCGTAAAGTAGTTCTTTCGATCGCCGCAGCGATTCCCTAGCTGCATCTACGATCGAAGTAGTGCTGGGAAAAATTAAAGTTTCTGTTTCTGCGAACCCGTACAAAGCCCTCACCGGACGCTGTAAAAATAATTCTCGCCCGAAGGGAC
>JBOFTL010000479.1:0-5574 GCA_051652045.1 Microcoleus sp.
GCGCCGATTTAATTTCAATACCTCGGCGTTGTTTTTTGGTTGGGGTGGCTTGAGTTGGCCCGGAAAGCAGACTGCTAAAAATGTTCATGTAGGATTTTCGGGTAATTTTTAGGAAATTGGTGGAAACCAAAGAAGGCAAATTTGCGGATTTTTAGATCGAGTCTAGAGAATGCGATCCCTTTCCCCGGATTTGGTATTACTAGCACAGCCGCTGTGCCGATCGACCGATCCGATCGCGCCTCCTGTAAACTAGCTTAATATTTTTATCAGAATTTGACACTTTTTGCGGACGATCGCCCGTACCCTGGAGATCTTAACCTAACCGGAACCAGAAGCTCAGTAAGTCCACTTATAGCCGAAGGCGGAAGTCAGAAGGCAGAAGGCAGAAGTCAAAACATCTTCTTCCTTCTTCCTTCTTCCTTCTTCCTTCATTTGTCGAGTCCGAGAGGTACAAAATATTGACTGTAAACCACACTATCAGGCTGCCACAGAGGCCGCCAATAAACATTTTGTATCACTGCTTTAGCTCGATCGCTGTCAGCGGGCCATTGAAAACTGACGATCGCTAAATTACTGTAACCGATAATTTCGCTGCCTTCTTGCAGCCAACGGTTGCGCCACAGCAGCGCTACAATATTCCACAATCTTTGCAGCAGTGGCAATGGTTGGTTCCGATAACCTATCTCTGACTGCCAAGTATTTTCGCTATGCAAAAATACGCGAGCTTTTTGCCGTTTTACCCAATCTACCCGGTAGCCCCAATCCGGCAGGGATTGTTTGTTCCTCACCGCAGTAGCCAAATCTGTCTTGCCGCGCCATCCCGAGATTTTAATTAATTCCAGCGGCTCGTTCCATCCCACAGATTCGTGCGCTCTTTCGGGAAATAGCGACTTAATTTTAGTATGAATTAAATGCGTTTTCCATTCTTCATTAACAAAAGCGCTGGCGGTTAGTTGGGCCAGCACGGAAAATTGACAATTTAAATTATATTCACCTGAATTCAAGCCCCTAACTTTGTCGATTGGCGTCTCTTCCCCGGCGGCAGAGGCGATCGCAATTTTAGCATCGCCAAAATGACAGTCAAACCAATAACTGAGGCGCACTGCGGCTGAATAGTGAATATCTCCCGTCAAAACAATCACTCGATCGCGCCGTTTAAAAAATTCCGAGAGCAGTTTCACAAATGCTAATTCGTGAAAGTTCCAAGCATCTCCAGCATCGCTGTTAAATACTTTTCCCCGTTCCACATCCCATTTTTGAACGGCATCAATAATTCCCAAACCTACTAAATTTGTCGGCACAATTACTAGAGTTACTTCAACAGCACATTCTCCTGTTTGATTTAGCCGTTCGGTTTCCCGTAAAGGCTGCTGGATTTGCTCTTCAAAACCTTTGTGAGTCAACAACATCGGCGGGTCGATCGACTTTTCCAGCGGATATCCCCGCCAGTTTCGCGTATCTAATACGATGATTTCATGCTTGTAATTTCTCACGGTAAAATGCCAATTTATAACCTCTTTTCTGCCGCCATATCTATCTAAAATCAACACATCTTCATCTAATATAAATTTCGGCAAACCAGTTTCCGGATCTAAATCGGGAATTCCTAAATATCCAGAGACAGCTTCCCAAACCGCAGTGTCAGTACCGGAAGATTCCGACCAAATTCGAGTGGCTTGTAACAATTTATCTCCTGCTGCATTTCGATCGAACTGTTCGGGAGTATTTCCCCAAGCTTGAAATACCGCGCAAGCCAGCATCGCATTCTGCACCACCCTCCGGCCCAGAGGTTTGCTGAGGACGCGGTAACACCACTCTCGATTTAAATACCAATCATCACTAACATCGTGATCGTCGCAAATTGCATAGACGGGAATATTCGCCAAAGCCCTCCTCACCCTCCACAAATTCCGCATAAAATATTCAAGTTCTGCTGCTTCCCGATCCCAGATTTTTGCTTGTTTTGGATCGCTACAAATATTTTTACCTTGTGGCAAACTCTCGCACCATAGGGTTGGGGACCAAACGAACAAATACATCGCAAAGTATTCCCCCAGCCCGAATAAATGACTTTTCGCTTTTTCGGGTTTATTCACCAGCATGGCTGTAAAACCGCCAAAATCTCTAGCGATGTCGCTGCGCGTCCCCGCCTTTAACTGAACGGGTGTTTGACACTTATACTCAGAATTAACCGCTCGGTCGATCGTACTTTTGGTAGAAGTTCCACTGCGATCCCCAAAATTATTTTCCCGTGCCGGATTTTTCGGTATACTGGTATGCAAATTCCGTTTAAGTTGGGCATCATCCATCAGGGGTAACTTCTCTTCCCAGCCCAAGAGTGTATCGCCAGCATCAGTCAAAGCCCACAGTAGCGGATCGGCAACATCATCGCCGTAAATTTGGTCACCTGTTAGAAATAGTTGGTGCGGTCGGGAATTAGCTAATCCCGCAAACTGTTCGATGGCATGGTCCAAGATTGGCAGTGCATCGCGGCCACCACCGTGGGGCTTGCGACAGGAACCGTGAACTATCCGCAGGTGATTTAAATCTTCAGGGGGCAGAGCAAAAGTTGGCAACTGATGCTCGAAATAGCTAATTGTCACGGGATGTCCGCAATCGGGCATTTCAGAGGCAGCTTTCAAGCAAGAGGTCAGAGTTTCTGGCTCGCATTCTGTCTTACTTGCTGTTTCAGGCGCTGCTAGGGAGCCGCGATCTCTTGCAAACTTGACATCATAAGCATATATTTGCCCGGATGTCAAGTAATTGCTGTCGATCGGTCGTGCTGTCACCGCAACTACGTGCAGGTATTTGCCTAGCTGCACCGTAGAACTGGCACCCCGCAGCAGCGGGCGACCGATAATTTCCCCGGTACCGCCCTCGGTAGAGTAGACCTCAAGTTCGACTTGTCGGGGTGATTTGAGGGCCAGCCAAACCGTCACGGCCCTGCTTTGAGTCCGGCGCAAAATCGGGCCGGCGAGGATCGGTGGCAAATGATGAATTCGGTAACTTAACGGCGTCCAGGACATAAAAATTAAAAATTAAAAATTAAACCGGGATTGTGAGCCCGCAAGACGTTCACAAAGGCGAGCGACCGTCTTTTGACCCACTAACTCAATGTTAAGTCTGCCAACAAACAAAAGCCGCGGATATTGTAACAATACATTAATCAAAATTAATTATTAACTATGCTTGAAGAAGAACAATTGCAGCCTCTACTCAAATTGGTTTCCTCGCAACCGGCGATCGAAAAACCCGCACTTACCGGAGGTTCCAACAGCAAGCCCACCTACTCGTCGCCGCTAGAACAAGCGATCGATCGCTATCCAATTACTGTAACTCCAGATACACCGATCTCCCAAGTTTTGACTTTAATGAACCCGCGACGGGGCTGCTGCGATTTAGCGGGCGGGAGACAAGCAAATATTGGCAGTACGGCCCAACGCAGTTGCGTATTAGTAGTAGAAGACTCGGAACTCAAAGGCATATTTACAGAAAGAGATATCCTCAAGTTAAGTGCCGCCGGATCTAGTTCTATGGAACTCGAAGTTGCTGACGTAATGACGCGCTCGCCCATTACTCTCAAACAATCGGATTCCCATGATATTTTTACAGCTATATTTATGCTGCGCCAGCACCAGATCCGCCACCTACCAGTGGTGGACTCGGAGGGGAAACTTCAGGGTATTATTACCCGCGAAGGAATTCGCGAAGCCCTGCAACCAATTAACTTGCTAACTAATTTGCGTTGCGTGGCAGATGTGATGACTGCTAACGTCATCCACGCGCCAAAAACTGCTTCTGTGCTGGAGTTAGCGCAGCTTATGGTTAAGAATCGAGTAAGTTGTATTGCGATCGTGGAAGAGGCAATTCAATACCCACCCAGGGCGATCTCAACATCAGAAACTTACCAATTTACTGCCAAAAATTCTAGCGTCAATCTTCCAGATTCTGAAGTAAGAAACATAAATTCCAAACAATTAATTCCGCTGGGAATTGTCACAGAACGTGACATCGTACAGTACCAAGCTTTTGGATTAAATCTCTCCCAAATAGCGGCCGCGGATGTGATGAGCGGGCCTCTATTTTGCATATCTCCTCATGATTCGCTGTGGACTGCCCACCAACAAATGCAGCGGTACAACGTGCGGCGTTTGGTAGTAGTTGGCAATCGGGGAGAACTTGTGGGAATTGTATCTCAGACAAATTTGCCTCAAGTTTTCAACCCATCTGAAATGTACGGGACGATCGAGCTTTTGCAGCAAGCAGTGGACGATCGCGCCGCTCAATTGCAGCAAGCGAACGAGCAATTGCAACGAGAAATTTTCGAGCGCCAGCGAGCCGAATCAGCCTTGCAAGAAGCCCACGACAACTTGAAACAACAAGTAGCAGAAAGAACCGCTCAACTTTCACAATCAAATGAATTATTGAGGCGCGATATTGTGAAACGCCAGCGAGTTGAGGAAGCACTGCGACAAAAGGAATCTCGTTTGCGAACTCAAACCCAAGAATTAGAGCAAACTTTGCGGAAATTGCAGCAAACTCAAACTCAACTCGTGCAAACCGAAAAGATGTCTTCTCTCGGACAAATGATTGCCGGTATCGCTCACGAAATTAACAATCCCGTCAATTTTATCTACGGCAATCTTTCCCATACCAGCCATTACATCCAAGAGTTAATCCGGCTGATGGAACTTTATCAACACCACTATCCCGAACCAGTGCCGGAAATTCGAGAAGTAGCAGCAGAGATAGAAATCGATTTTTTGATAGAAGATTTACCTGGTATTTTGTCTTCGATGCAAGTAGGAACCGATCGCATCCGCCAGATTGTTTTATCGATGCGCAATTTTTCTCGATCGGATTGCTCTCACGTTAAGTTAGTCAACGTTCACGAAGGTTTGGATAGCACTTTATTAATTTTGCAGCACCGACTCAAAGCTAACGGCAAGCATCCGGCAATTCAAATTATTAAGGAGTACGGAAGTTTGCCTTCGATCGAGTGTTGTGGCGGTCAGCTAAATCAGGTATTTATGAATATTATCAACAATGCGATCGATGCCTTGGATGAAGAAATAAATCGGGGTTTGTGGGCGAAGGAAAAGAGGGAAAATGCCGGGAAATCGGCGATCGATATGCCGTTGAACGTACCTGCGATTAGAATTCGCACGGCAATGAAGGGCGACGATGTTGTGGCGATCCGCATTGCTGATAACGGACAGGGAATTCCGAAGGAGATTCTCTGCAAATTGTTCGATCCATTTTTTACTACTAAACCTGTCGGTAAGGGAACGGGTTTAGGGCTGTCGATTTCTCGCCATTTGATTGTGGAAAAACATGGTGGTAAGCTGGATTGCTTTTCCGAAGCTGGTGGTGGTACCGAGTTTGCAATTGAGATTCCAATTAGTCCCCAAGATGGGCGCTCTGAATAAATTAGAGTGACATACTCCCACGTCAAGCGAGTACGCTATGACGTGGGCATCTTTGCAGCCCGATGAAGGGTATACAAAATTTCCTTCACGGTACTGTTATCCATAGTTCCGACTACAGAAAGATTCCCGTTACGGCGTTTTATAC
>JBOFTL010000480.1:0-14107 GCA_051652045.1 Microcoleus sp.
GGCTGTTTTGACTGGGGTTTAAGCGGAATTTATATGATGTCCGATCGAAATGACTGCAATAAACTCCGTTCCTAGTATGGACTTGAGTTATACCAGTTCTCTAAAAGTCTGCTACAATCTTTGACCCCCCCTAACCCCCCCCTTATAAAGGGGGGGGACAAGAACACTGTTGCATTCTTTTTTAAAATTGGTATTAACTATATTTTGAGGACTGAAGTCCTCACTACGAACTGTTTGGATTGCTGGCGATCGATCGGACTGTAATTTATGTGATGCCCGAAGAATTAAATTGTCAACTATCAACTATCAACGAAGAGGGCGGGCACGGGGGCACCGCCCCTACCAACTCTTCGGGCGGGCACTCTTGGCACCGCCCCTACCAACTCTCAATCGCGAGCGAGCGGGGACGCTCGCACTACAATTGTCAACTATCAACTATCAACTCTCAACTCTCAACTATCAACCGTCTGCACCTCTCCAAATAAATTTGAGCCACTTTATCCCCCGGATTTTGCCGAAAACAATCCGCAAAAAGTGCTGCTGCTTCCCTCAAATTATGCGTATTGTACAAAGACAAAGCTCCAGCAAACAATGGCAAAGTAGTTAACTTTCCTGCTTTAACTTCCGGCAAATCCGCATCAAAAACTTCATAAACCGTCACCAATTCCGACTTACCCTTAACCTGAACTCGATCGATTACTCGAATTGCATAATTAGCAGGATTTGTCAAGCGATCGAAAGTCTGCTCGGTAATTAACAGCGGCACCCCGTAATTTTTCGTCAAACTTTCAATCCTGGCAGCTAAATTCACCGCATCGCTAATTACAGTACCGTCCATCCTGTTATTTCCGCCAACAGTACCTAACATCAAAGAACCAGTGTTAATTCCTACTCCTATTTTCACCGGCGCGTAGCTGCAATCGGCACAATTTTGATTGTACTCAACCAGGGCTTGCAGCATGGCAATTCCAGCCGTTACCGCATCATCCGCACCCTCGCTAAACAAAGCCATAATTGCATCGCCAATATATTTATCAATAAACCCCCGATGGCCGACAATTATCGGTTCCATTCGACTCAAATAAGAATTTATAAATTGGAAATTATCTTGCGGTGTCATCTTTTCGGAGAGAGCAGTAAAATCTCGGATGTCGGAAAATAAAATCGACATTTCTAAATCTACCGCTTCTCCCAATTTAACATCAACTATACTTTGATGTCCCAAAAAAGCCAAAAATTGATTTGGTACGAACCGATTTGTTGCTTTAGTAATTTTTACTTGTGTATCCAGTGCCTCTTCCAAAGTGCAATTAACTTGAAAAAGTTCTGTAATTAAATTTTTGCGATCGGCTTCAGCTTTTCTGCGGGCGGTAATATCTAAAAGAGTATTAATAGCATAAGTAATTTTGCCGTTGGAATCGTAAATGGGAGTTGCCGAAATATCCAAGGGAATAATTCGATCGCCGTTGTGAACTTCTACATCATCAGCAGTGGCATTTTCTCCCTTCAATGCCCGCACGATTGGCAATTCTTCTGGAGGATACTCTTGATTTGTACCCGCACGGTAAGTTTGATAAACCTCTGAGAGTTGTTCTGAATTTATATCCGGAACAACTCCTTTGCCAAAAATCTCTTTGGCTTTCTGATTGATGTAGTAAACTTTGCCTTCAGCATCCAAGACTCCCACACCAATCGGCATCGCTTCCAAAAATTGCGTCAAGCGGTTTTCGTTTTCATTGAGTTGGGCAATCAGTAATGCTTGGTCAAGGTTCAACTGTGCTAATTCGCGATTCATTTCTTGAAGTTGCGCATTTTGTTCTGCCAACTGTTTGTTTTGCAGGTAACTGTTAACAGCTTCTTTTACTGTAAAACTCAGGTCTTCTTGCTGCCAGGGTTTTGCAATATAACGGTATAAATTGGCATTGGCGATCGCATTTGCTACGGCTTCGATATCTGCCTGTCCCGTGAGCATAATTTTCAGGGTTTTGGGTGAAATGATATGAACTCGCCTTAACAGTTCATCTCCTTTCATATCAGGCATAATATGATCGGAAATAATTAATGGTACTTCATAGCCATCTTCCAACAATTCCACAATTAATTCTAATGCTTCTTGCCCGCCTTCAGCAATTTCGATGATACAATCATTATCTATAGCTTGTTGAAGCTCTGCTTTGAGGCTTCTGAGTACAGTTTTCTCGTCATCAACGCAGACAATTACTTGTTGAGTCATAATCAGTCCCGATCGAATTTCATAATTTATCGCAACTAACTAAAGTTTTGCTAAACCAGATTTAATAGTTTCTACTAACTCGGATTCCGACCAAGGTTTCCACAAACAACCGTGGAGATTTGCTTCGGTTTTAGCTCGATCGATCGCTATTAGATCGGCTTGACCTGTTAATAAAATTTTAATAATTTTGGGGAATTGTTGGTGAACGCGAATTAGGAATTCATCCCCTTTAATTCCCGGCATCAACCAATCAGAAATAATCAAAATAATACTCACTTCTTCCTCATTGAGTTCTTGGATTAAGTCTAAAGCCTCATCGGCATCTTCTGCTCCTTCATAAAGGTAATCATTCCCAAAGGCAAATGACAGTTGTGTCCTGAGACTGTTTAACACCATTTTTTCATCATCAACGCATAAAATAACTGGTTTTGACATGGTTTTCTTTTGGTAATGGGTAATTGGCAATAAAAATGAATCGGGAGGCACGATCGGTATCATAGCAAATCCGGGTTTTTACCCCCTTTATGAGAAAGCAAGCGAATTAATTTCTCCCTTCGCCCCCGATCGCCTTCTAGTATATAGCAATCCTAAATGAATCGTAAACTTTTAACCCCACCCCAGCCCTCCCCTTAGTAAGGGGAGGGAGCAAGAAAATTACAGATGATTTACGATCGCTATATATATTATATCATACTTGAATTATCGGCAAAAATACATTAAATGTAGTTTGCCCAGGAATTGATTCTACTTCAATTCTTCCCTGATGTTTTTCCACGATCTTCTTGACAATATCTAGTCCCAACCCGCTGCCTTCTCCAGCAGGTTTAGTAGTGAAAAATGGCTGGAATATTTTCGATTTAATCTCATCAGGGATTCCTTTACCGCTGTCGGTAATGCTAATTTTCACCTGCCCGGATTGTTCGATCGCCCCAATAGTTAGCGTACCTCGATAATCCATTGCTTGCAAAGCATTGTGAATTAAATTAGTCCACACTTGATTGAGTTCGTCGGGATAGCATAAAATAGAGGGGATTTCAGTATGGTTTTTGACTAACTCAATTCCTTGTTTGAGTTGATTTTGATACAAAGTTAAGACTGTTTCAATGCCTTCTATAATATTGGCTGAGATCTTTTGGCCCGAGTGTTCGTAACGGGCGTAGGTTTTTAAGGCAAACACCACTTTTGATGCTCGATCTGTAGCGGTACCGATCGTGGCAATACCTCTTTTTAATTCAGAAAGTTTGTAGGCAATTTCTAAAATGTGCGAACCGTCTGGTTTTTGCAACAAAGGAAGAAAGCTATCGATTTCTTCATATACTCCCATTATAACTAAGCGATCGGCAAAATTATCAGTATCTTCAATATTTGATGCTTCTAATTGGCTTCTTAAAGCTCGCTTGAATTTGCGTTCTTCTTTCGTTGATAGTGTTACTTCTTGTTCCAAGGAACGCTGAAGTAATTTCAAGAAATTATCTACTTCTTCTGCTGAGAGAGATTGAAAAAGTGCGGGTAACTGTTCGAGAGTAGATTTCAAGAAATTTTCCATTGTTCCAGCAGACGATCGAATTGCACCTAAAGGTGTATTAACTTCGTGAGCGACTCCAGCCACAAGTTGTCCTAAAGCTGCCATTTTTTCAGATTGAATCAGTTCGGCTTGAGTAGTTTCTAGTTGTTGCAAAGTCTCGCTCAATTCTTGATTTTTGAGGTGCAAAGCTGCTTCTGCTTGTTTGCGATCTCCAATTTCTCGCCATACTGTATGCAGAATTTCTTTGCCATCTACAGGAATAACTGTCAGCAATACTTCTACCCAAAAATCTTCTCCATCTAAACGCCTGTGCATCCACTCAAATCGATAGCTACCTCGATCGAATGCTATAGCTGTAATTTCTTTGGCTTTTTCAAAAGAATTCCTACCGTCGGGTTGAATTTCTGGAGAAAGTTGCGCCGGATTTAGGGAAAGTAACTGTTTTTTATTACTGCAGCGCATCATTTTTAATGTTGCGGGATTGCAGTCAATAAATACCTCTTCATCTAACAGCAGAATTGCATCTGCTGATTGTTCGTAAAGTTGTCGAAAACGAGCCTCTGACTGTTGGAGTGCCTGAGTGCGCTGCGCTACTTTTGCTTCTAAATTTGCATAGAGTTGGGCATTTTCGATCGAGATTGCTGCTTGGGAACATAACACTTTTAAGACTGATATTCGATCGAGTGTAAAAGCATTGGTAACGAGCATATTTTCTAAGTAGAGAATCCCGATCGTTCTTCCTTGGTGCTGAACCGGCATACACAATATCGACTTTGGTTGGTGTTGAATGATATAAGAGTCAGCAGCAAAGTTATCTTCGACCGCTGCATCATTAATTACCAGGGTTTCTTGAGTGTGCCAAGCATAATTTACTGGGGCGATCGGAATTTCAAGAGAATCAGCAACTAAAGTAGATTGAAGGCTGCAGGTTTTATCCCTCAAACAAGTGATAGCTACCGAGAGTGCATTTCCCTCGCGCAATATCAAACTGCCTTTTTCTGCGCCGGCATTTTCCATCATTACTTGCATCAAAGTGGACAGCAAGCGATCGAGATTAATTTCTCCTGACAGCAATTGAGAAGCTTTAATTACTGTTCCCAAGTCCAGAATTCCTGACACTCCTGAACTGGTACTTGCCACAGTTCCCGCAATCATGTGGGAAGTTGTGTAGCCGGTAGTTACGCTAGTTTTGCGCTCGAAAATGTGAGATAGTAATTGAGGATAGCGTTTTACTAAATCGTCAACTTTTGCCTTGGCTTCCCACCGGGAGTAGGCATAGTAAGCGTCAGTTAAATAAGTCCGAGCAATTCGCTCTTTTCCCCAATTGAGATAGAATTTAGCTGCAAGTTCGTTAGCTAGTGCTTCTTCATTAGTGAACTCATTTTCTTTGGCTAAGGCAATGGCGCGATCGTACATTTCGATCGCCCGATTGTTTTTTCCTAAAACTCGATACTTTTCTGCTTCTACTAGATAGAATTTATGCAAGTAATTCATCGGGGCGTGATGCGCCCAGTTTTGCATTTTTTCCTGATTGCTAGTTACATTTTCGATGATTTTTTGCTGTTCTGAAATATTGCGATCGGCATACACTGCCAACTGAACGAGAGAATCGTAGGTATAAAAAATCGGCACTAATATCGAAGCAACTCCAGCATCTAAATACTCTGCTGCTGGGGCAGAAAAAGCAACTGCTTCGCGGTAGTTTTCAAACAAATAACAAAGAATTAACTTATTTAAGTAAAAATAGTAACAAGCTATCCTGTAATTGTTGGCAATATATAACGGTAAAACTTGAGATTCATCGCAAGCAGTACCGATTAACACGCAAGGATTTTTGACCTCTCCCTGCAAATTCAACACAACTTGATGGTAAATTTCATGCAATCGCAGAATGCTTCCCTGATTCATTCTATCCAAAGCATCCCTGTAGGTTTCCATTTCTTGCTTGACTATCGAAAGTTCGATCGAACCACTACAGTATAAATGGTAGCAATACCTGTGAGCCGAATAGCCCGCGTGTTCTAAATCTCCAGTTTCTAAACCGCTAAAGTAAGAATCGAGAAAAGGTTGGAATGTTTCTTTGATGTGTTTTTTCCAGTGTTTTATAAAGCAAGTTTCTACAAACACAGTCATTGCTTTAAAAGGCTTAGCATCGATTTTTTCCAGCAGATTTAGTGCCAATTCTCCAAATAAAGATCCCGCCTCTATATCTCCCATAACTCCGCATAAAATTAGTCCGTAATTCGCATAGGCATGAGTATGAGTTGGTGCATTACCGTATTCAAGAGCTAACTGAATTTGTTTAAAAGTAATCAAGGGTAACAAAACAGGAGTTACCATGTAAGCAGCAGGACAAAGTTTTAACAATATATGAGTTGCTGCCAGTTTTTGCGGGTCAGTCATGTCAGGCAAGTCAATTAAATCCCGAATCATTTTTCCCTGCAAATCTAATTGAGTTTGTTCAAAAGCGACGGGAATTTCTGTCGGTTCCGGATCGTGAGGTAAATCTACACCCAAAAGTTTCACAATGTTTAAACCTAAGTTTAAAGATTGTTTGATTTTGTTTTGCGCTTTCAAAGCTTGAATTTTAACTTGATAAACTTTGATTTTATCTAAGAGTGTATTTGCCTGTTGGATGACTGTTTCTGCCAATCGTTCCATTTCCTCAAAATTGCCGTTCAGATACATTACTTCTGCAGCGTCTTCATAAAGCGCTAAACTCAAGTTGTAATGCTGCTGCCAATTATCACTATTTAGAAGTTCTATCCCTACAGTTAAATAATTTTGAGCGGCCTCGCAAGCCGTGGAATTTTTAGCTTTGCGTCCGGCAATTAAATTCAACTCAGCTAGTTCATCTCGTTCTCTGGGTTCTGCAATTAATTCTACCCCCATATTCAACTGGTTGACAATATCAAAAATCTTTGATTCCCTTTCTGCTTCCGGCGTTTTACTCAACAGTAATTTCCCGATTTCGAGGTGAGTCGAGCATTTTTGGGATTCGGGAATTAGAGAATAGGCTGCTTGCTGGATGCGATCGTGAAAAAATCTGTAGGGAACCGATAAATCTGATTTTTGGGTAGTTGTAACCGATTCTGATTCCTGGAAAAATTTGTAAACTTTGCTAGTAGGAATCACTAATCCTTCTTGCAGTGCAGGCCACAAATCTGCGGCCGTTTCTGACTTGGATTTTTGAAAAATAATTGCCAGCGTTGCTAAGTCAAATTCATTGCCAGCACAAGCTGCTAGTTTTAAAGCTTGCTGAGTTTCTACAGGCAATTTCTGCAACTGAATTGCCATAAATTCGACGACATCATCAGTCCAGGTAAGCGCCCTCAATTTAGCAATATCGCACTGCCAATACCGCTCGGTAAAATTGAATGATATATATCCATCAGCGTGCAAAAACTTCAGGAATTTAGTGGCAAAGAAAGGATTACCTTTTGTTTTGGCATAAATCAGTTCAGTTAAAGGTACTGCCCTATCTGGCGGACAAGAAAAAGTATCGGCAATCAAGCAATTGAGATCGGATTCATCTAGGGGTGCTAAAGTAATGCGATCGACCGTTACTGAGTCTTGGCGAATCTCATCCAGTGTCAGCATTAGCGGGTGGGCACCGAAAACCTCGTTATCTCGGTACGCCCCTATTAACAATAAATAGCGAGTATCTGTTTCGCCCATCAACAACTGCATCAGCTTTAATGAAGCCGCATCCGCCCATTGCAAATCGTCTAAGAAAATTACTAACGGATGTTCTTTTGTAGCAAAGATGCGGATGAATTTTTGAAATAATAAATTGAAGCGATTTTGAGCTGCGACTCCTTCTAATTCCGGAACTTTTAGCTGTTTGCCGATTAGGTGTTCTAGTTCGGGAATCACATCAATAATTACTTGACCGTTTTTGCCCAAAACTTCTAAGATTTTGACTTTCCATTTCTGCACTTCTGGAGCATTTTCTGTGAGTAATTGCTTCATCAAATTCTGGAATGCTTGCACCAATGCAGAGAAGGGAATATCATGCTTAAATTGGTCGTATTTGCCTTTGATAAAATAACCGCGCTGGCGAACAATTGGTTTGTGAACTTCGCTAACAACTGCGGTTTTTCCGATACCAGAAAATCCCGTTACCAATACGATTTCGCTAGTGCCTTGGCTGGTGCGATCGAATGCTGCTAATAAAGTTTTAACTTCATTTTCTCTGCCGTATAGTTTTTCGGGAATGGCAAAGCGATCGCAAATATCTCGCTCCCCCAATTCAAACTCACCAATTTGCCCGATTTCTTGCCACTGCAGCCAACATTTTTCTAAGTCGCAGCGCAATCCAAAAGCGCTTTGATAGCGTGCTTCTGGAGTTTTTGCCATTAATTTCATGATGATGTTATTCAGCACCATCCCGATAGCCGGAACCAAATCTATTGGGGGAGTTGGCATTCTAGCAATATGACAGTGAACTAACTCCATCGGATCGCTAGAGTCAAAGGGTAATTGCCCAGTTAACAGTTGATAAAATGTGACTCCTAACGAGTAAAAATCGGTGCGGTAATCGATGCCCCGATTCATGCGTCCCGTCTGTTCCGGTGACATATAAATTAGGGTACCTTCTAAGACATTCGGATTTTGGATGTCTTGGTTTTCTCTAGGTAAAAGAGAGGAAATGCTAAAATCAATTAATTTAACTTGTCGAGTCTCAGGGTTAATTAAAATATTTTCTGGCTTGATATCTTTGTGAATAATTCCATTGTCATATAGTCCTTCTAAAGCTCGAACGACTTGCAGGGCGATCGGGAAAAATTCATCTAATGCTAGGGGGAGTGTATGGGGTGAAACAATCTCCGATTTGCTGGCGATAATCTGATAGTATTCAGCCAAGGAAACACCGCCAAAATCCTCCATTACCAGAGCAAAACCATTGCGGTAGTTTAAGAGTGCAAGGGGTTTAACGATTCCTTGCAATTCGAGATTTTTGGTAATAGTGTACTGATTCCGAAATTGCACGATTTCGTTGAAAGTAGGAAACTCGCTTTTGAGCAGTTTGATAATTACTTTTTGGTTTGATTCAGAAATCCCTCGATAAACTTGCGTTCTCGGACCATCATAGATTTGCTCGATAAGGCGGTATCCACTAATTGCTAACAAATTATCTGTCATGGTGAATGAAGTTAAATAAATATTTTTGCTTGTAGAGGCACACCTATTTTTTACAAAAATACAGCATTATTACCTGAAAATACTGATGCTTGTATTGACTGACGGCTTCTCCGTAAGGGCGATCGCGATCGGGATATTCGCGATCGGGAGGAGGGCGATCGCTAAAATGATGATTGCTTAACCAAAGTCGAGCCAATGCTGAAAATTATATATTTGGCAAATATTGAGACAGCCCAATTCAATTGCCTAGCCGGCTTTTGTAACAGGCGACAGACATCGATCGTCCTGAAATAGCCAATTTTTTCAGCTAAAATTCTTGGTGATTCAGATGGAATTTTAACGCAATTAGCTAGGTTTTTCACCGTTATTTTCAGATTTTCTACAGGGTGTTTGACAGGGGCTAAAAGATTGCCTGTGCCAGACCGATCGCCCGTAACGTTCCAAAGCTAATCTATGTTTAGCAGTACCATATCCCTTATTATTTGTCAAGTCATATTCAGGATATTTAAGGGCCATGCGCAGAATTAATTCATCGCGCCAAACTTTGGCAATAATACTAGCAGCAGCAATGTGAATCGATCGCGCATCACCCTTAACCATAGTTTGCTGCGCGATCGACAAATTGGGAATCATTTGATTCCCATCAACCAAACACAAATCGGGAGCAACCTTCAACTTAAGAATTGCCCGTTTCATCGCCAACAAAGAAGCCTGCAAAATATTCAAGCGATCGATTTCCTTAACCGAAGCCGCACCAATTTGACAGTCAACAGCCACAGCCCGAATCTTCTGGGCCAACCGACTCCGGTTAGCAGCGCTCAACTGCTTGCTATCGCGCACCCCGCAACTTACCAAATCATCAAGCACTTCGTCGGGCAAAATGCAAGCCGCCGCCACCACCGGCCCGAACAAAGCACCCCGCCCGACTTCATCAACACCAGCAATTACTGAGAAGGTAGAGGGGAAGAGGGGGGGAGGCGGGGAAAGGGGGAGATGAAAAGATGGGAAGAGAGTAAAAATTTCTACTTCTTCCTTCTTCCCTCTTCCTTCTTCCTTCTTCCCTCTTCCTTCTTCCTTCATATCACTCATCTAAAAGAGCAGAAGAGCGGCGGCGGCGGCGGCGGTTGATCGCGGGTTCCTCCGGTTCGCTCGGTGCCGGCACTTCAGTGAATTCGATAGGTTCGCCCGGTTCGCCAAATTCCCCAGGTTCGCTAAATTCCGTAGGTTCGATCGAATCAAACGGCAATTCACTCACCGACGGCTCAAAAGAGACGGGTTCTAAATCCTCAGCCTCAGAGAGAGGACTCTCATCGTAAATATCCGCCTCTTCTTCGTCAAAGTATTCCGGCTCGACATTCTCAGCAACAGGCATTTCTGAATAATAATCGTCCGGTTCCTCAACCTCCTGTGGCACAGGTGTCGGTGCAAATTCTAGTTCGAGCTGCTCGAAGGGAGGCTTGCTCGGAACTCCACCGGGAAGCGTCACCGAAACGATCGCATTTTTCGGATTTTTCGGCAGTCTGTCCGCCAGCACCAAAGGAGAAACCCCCATCAAAGCATAAACATCCTGCTCCTCCGCCGTCATTTCCACCGAAATCACCTCCGGCGGCTCCACCATCGGCTTCATCAACTCCGACTTAGCGGGACGCACTCGATCGAAATCCTCGCGCCTCCCGGCACCCACATTCACCAACCCGAAGCCCTCAGCAGCAGCCCGAATTCCCGGAGGCGCGATGTAATCAGCTCTAGCATCCGCAATTGGTACGCTCGCAGTATTCGGCAAGCGCAACTTGCCGCGCACCGGTTCATCCTCCGGCGCGCCACCAAAACCATCTTCTCCAATGCGGCGGCGGCGGCGGCGGCGATTCCCGTTACTCAAATCCTGATAGCTGGGATGGTTGAGCAAATCCAAAGACGAGGCATTATTGCCCGCTTCAAAATCCAGCCCTTCGCCCCGGTCCAAAGCAGTCCGAACCAGCTCGGCGGGCGGCTCTTCCCGCAGGGGTGCAGGTGTAGCAGCAGGTGACAAACTGCGACGCTCCGCACTTTCTGACAAGCTCAACAAATTGCGGTTCGAGGTGGGAATTCGGGGCTCGATGGATTCCCGCACTGCTGCGGCAAAATCTTCTTCGCCGGGGAGTTGTACCAAATGACCTAACCCGTTGCAAGTAGGGCAAGTGTGACCGAACAATTCGTAAATATTTTGACCTTGGCGCTTGCGCGTCAGTTCTACCAATCCGAGTTCTGACAGTTGAGCGATTTGCGGGCGAGCTTTGTCAGCTTTGAGTGCCTTATTGAAATGTTCCAGCACCTGCAACTGATCCCGGCGCGATTCCATGTCGATAAAGTCAACAATAATCACCCCGGCAATATTCCGCAACCGCAGTTGTCTGGCGATTTCCGTTGCTGCTTCGCAGTTAGTCCAGAGTACCGTTTCGCGAGCCGTGGCCGATCGAGTAAAGGAACCCGAGTTAACATCAATTACCGTCAGCGCCTCCGTCGGCTGAATGATGACATAACCGCCCGAGGGCAAATCCACCCTCGGCCTGAGAGCTTCGCGAATCGCAGCATTGACGCGGAAATATTCCAAAATCGAAGCGCGCTCGCGGTGGTGGTCGATCAAAACCCCTGCCGGCAGCTTGCCCCCGTTCCAGCTCATCAACTGCTGTTTCACCCGCTTGATCCCGTTTTGCGAGTCCACCACAATCCGGTTCACATCCCCGCTGAACATATCCCGCAGCACTCGCTGGATAAAATCGTCGTCGCGGTTGAGCAACGCCGGCGCTCGCGTGGAGCCTCCTTCAAGTTGAACGGCTTCCCATTGTTTTTGCAGCGCCTCCAAATCTTCCATGATGGCTTCTTCGGTCATCCCTTCAGCTTCGGTGCGCACCAGCAATCCCATCCCAGCGGGTTTAATCAAAATGGCCAGCGCTCTGAGGCGGTTGCGCTCGTTTTCCGATTTGATCCGCCTGGATAAATTAACTCCCCTACCGTAGGGCATCAGTACCAAATAGCGCCCTGGAAGAGTGATATTCCCTGTCAGCCTGGGCCCTTTGCTGCCCGTCGGTTCTTTCATCACCTGTACCAGAACTTTTTGCTGGGGAGTCAGCAGTTCTGTAATCGCTCCGGACGATCGTTTGAGCCTCAGCGGACCGAGGTCTGTAACGTGCATGAACCCGTTACGTTCTGGGTCGCCGATATTGACGAAAGCGGCATCTATCCCAGGTAATACATTTTCGACTATTCCCAAGTAAATATCACTAACTTGATGGCTGCCTGTGGCTACCACGAGTTCTTGGATTTGATCTTCTGAAAAAACGGCAGCAATGCGATGCTGCTCTGCGATGACTATCTGCTTTGGCATTCAATTTCCTCAAAAATTGCCAGCAAGTTAGAGACACCGACACGCTCAGAGTGCCTCTGACTTTTACTGTAGGTATTTAGTAGATTCAAGAGTTTTAGCTGCTATTTGGTGCGGGGTGGCAGGTCGAAATCGGATGATTTGAGGGAAATTCAACTCTAATTTCGTTTTTTTGCGTCATGCAACTTTTTTGCTGCCGTCAAATCTGACTGTTGAATTCGACCTGTTTTGAGTTTTTCCACACTATTTACCTTCTACAGATAGTGCGGTAAACTCAACCATACTGAGTTATGAGTCATGCCCCGCAGGTCAATCTGGGAGATAGAAATGAGCAGGCTTTTATCGAGTTATGAAGATTGAGTTTTGAGTTGAGAATTGTGAAATCTTTTACTCAAACTTCAACACTTACAGCTCTTAATTATATCAAATCCGTTAGCATCGGAATGATAGCGCACAACTCAACACCAATAACTTTTAACTCCGCGAAATGGTTGAGAGCTGGTTGCGAGCGAAAATAAGTATAAGTATCTAATTTTGACTGCTATTTTCGCTCGACCAACCCTAAAAACCTTGCTGCAAACATTTATTGTTTACGACCCGCCAAACGGTTTGAACCTTAAGATTTTTGAGTCAGGCGACGACCGACAGTGACTCGATCGATCGAATTGACCGTTAAATTTTGGTTCCCAGCCATATCCTGCGGGTTTGGCTCTAGATGAGAGCCGGTGAAATTACAAAAAGGCTTGAAGTCTTGAACGGAAGCAATTTGCTACCCAGCCCGCGTTGCTGGTTGACGAGCGCGGCGAGCGACTAAAGCGCTCTAGCCGCAGTGGCTTCCATAACAAGCTATTATAGCGCCAGCGATACATCCCGATCGAGAGATAGCTGCGGGCAGAGTCTTCTACCCTCGGCTTCCCCATTCTAACCTTAACTTAAGATTAGCTGACTGCGCTGAACCTGCAAAAGCTGAATTTCCTGTTTGCTAACTTGTTCGAGCATAAATACCAAATGTTCCGGCCGCATTTGATTTCCGTCGCTGCGACAGCTACCGATAAAACGGAGGACGGCTGATGTCTCGTTATTTGTGAGAACTTCTACAAGTTCTATTTTGTGCAGCCTTTCGCGCAAATTGACTTGCTGTGTTTTGCCGGATTTCGTAGTTTGCTCCCGCCAAAAATTTGCAGTAGATTCGATCGCCCTTACCCAATCTTCCCAGTTAGCACTGACAGGGGAGACGGTGGCGGAATTTTCCGCATCCGAGCGATTTTCTAATGACAATTCTTCTCTTAAAGCCGCAGTGATAATATACTCTGCTGCTGACAACAATTGATTGGCAGAAGGAGCTTTGAGGTCGATCGGCTCTACTTTGTAAATAGGAATATTTTCTGGGAAGTTGGCCGCCAATTTTTCCCGAAAACTTTCAGCATCCATCGGTTCAGTCAGCTCGAAATCAGCAATTTCTCCGATGCTGCTAAAGCCCAGAGGTAAGGCATTTGCCAGAGAAATCCGGGGACTCGGGTGAAAACCGCCGGTGTAAGAAATCGGCAAATCAGCCCGCCGCACCGCTCGATCGAACAATCTCACTAAATCCAAATGACTTACTAAAGCCATATCTCCTATTTTACCGAACCACACCCGCAATCGCTGTTGCCGCGTGACCTTCGGGACAAACTCTCCAGCAAATTCGGGGATCGGGGGCGGTGCGACAACTATATTGTGTCCGAAATCAGTGCCGCACACCCCGCAGTGAGAACAGCCTGCAAAGGAACAGTCAGGAACTATCGCCGCAGCCAAAGCTTTTTGCAAATCAATTTTCAGCCAGTTTTTGTCGATCCCCGTATCT
>JBOFTL010000481.1:0-7544 GCA_051652045.1 Microcoleus sp.
CATCCTCAAATTTTAGCTGCCGCCAATAAAGAAATCTGTTTTTTTTCCGAACATTTCAACAAAGGAATGGCTTGGTATCAAGCGCATTTTCCGCCGTCAATCGAGGCGCATAATTTTCTCACAGGAGAAGCAACGCCGACTTATTTAACTCACCCGCTAGCTGCTGAAAGATTGCACGGTTGTTTGCCAAAAATTAAGCTGATTGTAATTTTGAGAAATCCGGCCGATCGCGCGTTTTCGCACTATCAAATGCTGGTGAGACGCGGTACAGAATTAAGGAGTTTTGAACGGGCGATCGATGCTGAGTTGCAATTGCTTTCTGGTGCAAATGAAACAGATTTAGTTGATATAAATATTTGGAAAGATTCCCATTATATTTACAAAGGTCTTTATGCTTACCATCTCAAACAGTGGCTGAAACTTTTTTCTAGGGAACAGTTGTTAATTTTGCAAAGTGAAGTATTTTATGCTCATCCGGCGGCGACACTCAAACAAGTTTTTGATTTTTTAGAATTGCCAGATTATCGACTCAGCGATTACAAACCATATAACGGAGCTAATTATCAGCCTGCGGATGATGCAGTTAGGGGGAAATTGCGAGAGTATTTTCAGCAGTACGATCGCGAATTAGCAGAATGTGCGAACAGAAAATTTTCATGGTAAGTGCGATCTATTTGACATCGTTTGATAAACGCAAAGCCGAAAATGCTGGCGGGTAATTCTATCAATTCTCAACTCCGAAAACTGCACTCTCTCAAACTCATTTGAAAGGTGAACGCATCAAAAAAACTGTCAGAGCGAGTTCATTACGATAAGGAATGAGAATTAAATAACTTGCATTTTTTGTAGGTTGGGACCGGGAACGAACCCTCCGCTACGCTTCGCCCAACGCCACACTCGAACGTTGGGTTTCATGCTTCAACCCAACCTACTCCGGTTATTTAATCCACGATCCTAAGTTAGGTGTGGTGATGCACCGATCCCGACGGACGACAAACTAGATCTAAGGTTCTGAGGAATCTCCCGGTTTTAGCGTAGCGGAACCGGGAGAGGTTTCAAAAATTGTGTTTAAGTATACCGCGCCTTTCTGGGAAATGTGCGTCACTAGCTAAGATGAATGGCAATTACAATTGAGATTATTAATCTTCCCTATTGGTTTTTTGAGGCCAAAAAGTTGGGATTTTTGATTGGCTATTTGACAAGAATAATCTATAATAGAAAAAGTAAAGTTAAGCTCGCAATCCTCAGCAGTGATTAATACAGGGGTCTAAAACAATGGCTAATTCACAAACGATCGCCCAAGAAACTGAATATCCGCAGCCGATCGAGCTGTGTGAAGATTCTCAAATCTGGGACAGCCTCAAGGAAGCCATCGGCAGTAGTTCTGGATTTCAACGCTGGCAGCTAGAACGCAATTTTGACAGCCAGCCAGAAAATGCTAGCCTTGACCCGCAAGTGCGCGCTTATCTGCGGGAAACCTTAGAAACTTTGGCTTACTGAGCGCCGCCAACCCAGGTGCGGCAGATATTGTCTCGCCTCCACATTTGAATTTCCTACCTGACAAGCGAGTTAAGGGCAGGCCTGATGCCTACCCCACCAGCAATTTTGGTAAAACTAACAGTGCGGGTTCCTATTAGAGAACCTTTAACAACCCGATTGCAACATCTTTGGATAGTTGATTTTGAGGGTCTAGAGGGATATTTGAATGTCCCGGTGTCGCCTGTTCCAGGTGGGCAGGACTCCCCGTCCCTTTAGGGCTGGGGAGGTTCAAGAAACCGTGTTTGCAGGCTTAGCTAAATCTTTGCTAAATCTTTACTTGCTAAATCTTTACATTGATGTGCTAATACTTCAGCACTGATTCGATGGTTGAATTTAGCAGCAATTTTTTGTCGGGAATTTTGAGTTATATCCAATGTCAAATTTTGATCCTGTAGCAATTTTGCTACAGCATCTGCTATTGCTTCCGGTTTTTCAGGCGGAATCAAAAGACCATCAACGCCATCATCAATTAACTCGGACATTCCTCCCACCCGCGTTACTACCACAGGAGTTTCTACAGCCATTGCTTCCATAACGGCAACTGAAATTCCTTCTTTTAAGCTGGGTAAAACAAAAATGTGAGCCTCTTGATAACCTTGGCGATTGCGTTTTTCCGAAACAGAACCCAGCATTTCAATGCAATCTGACAGCGATTGCTCTTCAATAAATCTCTCTATTTCTTGGCGGTATCCTTGACCGCCTTCTGAATCTTCACCAGCAATTTGCAAGCGAATATCAAATCCTCGCTGTCGCAGCAATTTAACAGCCTCAATCAGATACTTCTGCCCTTTGGCTATATTTAAACGCCCGCAAGTGTAAATCCGGCAGGGACTACCTTCTTGCCAAGGTGTATAGGGAGTTTCACGCTGGATTTCATCTAGATTGACACCGACTGGTGAAATTCTTACATCTTGTGGCAAGCAATCTTTGAGTTCATGCTTAACAGAATTCAACAACTGTTGAGACATGACAGAAGCAAAAGCAGCGTTTTGCCACTTTTGTTCCTGATTGGGTCCAAAATCCTCTAGCTGCCCGAGTAAAGCCAAACTGTAAGTGATATCCGACATGATGGAGGCAAAAAGAGCAATGTTGGCAGCATTCCCACAGGAGTGAACGTGGACGTGACTCCAGCCTTGAGTTTTGGCAAGGGAAACTAACTTGGCAGCCACAGGAATAAAGGCTAAGTAACGAAGTTTTTGAGAAAAGGAAAGATTTTCAATTTTGCTCATGATACTCAAGCAGCGCCACCAAGCGATCGGGCCGGCTGTGATGAGTTCGCGGAAAATATTTAAAAAATCTTTGGCTGCCAAGGGAGCTAAATAGTTTGTCATACTTTCAGCTTGGATTGCCCAATCATGTGCTGTGACTTTCCGCTTCGGTCGTTGGGTTGATATTAAATGAGGAGTAATACCAATATCTAACATTGCTTGATATTCGCGCCAGATCCAGGTATGAGTTTGTCCGGGAAATTCAGGAATAAAGTAGCCTATTTGGGTTTTCATGGTCGATTCTCTTAGAAATATTGGCAAACCCTTTCTGCGATCGTCCTTAAATATGCTGCTATTTGACCGACAGCTTGCAGGCTGCGCCAAGGCAATGACAAAATCTGCGAATTAGATCGCGTCCGATCGATTGAGGGTAATAATGTCTGTTGGTAGCTGGGAATTAATTCCCCACTACCAACCGCAGTTTTATTTACTCGCTGTTGTTGCCAAAACAGGATTTTTGGCTTTGCCAATTTCCAAACATTTTTTAACAGCAGCAATGACATCTTCCACATCTGCATCTGTTAATTTTGCCGACAGTGGCAAACTTACCGTCTGCCGCCCGATCGCTGTAGCATTGGGATAATCTTCCGGCAGCCATCCAAATTTTTGTTGATAGAATGGATGTTCGGGAATGCTCATGTAATGCACGCCAAGACCGATATTTTCGCCGTTCATCGCATTCAGAAAAGCATCGCGGCTGATGCCTGCTGTTGCTTCATCTACTAGAATCGTGTAGAGGTGATATCCGTGAATTGTATCGGGTTCGGGGTTTGCAGGCAAGGTGATGGGCAAGTCAGCAAATGCTGCATTGTAACGCTGCCAAATCTGCTCCCGCCGCTGCCAATAAGGAGCGACTCTTTCCAGTTGATGGATGCCGATCGCTGCTTGCAAATCCATCATGTTATATTTAAAACCGACTTCCACAACTTGGTAGTGCTTGTACCCTTCATCCCCGAAGCGCTTCCAAGCATCTTTGCTCATGCCGTGCAAAGCTAAAGTTTTAAGTCGCGAGGCATCTTCTTGAGAGCGAGTTAAAATCATGCCTCCTTCACCCGTGGTGATATTTTTGGTGACATAAAAGCTGAAACATCCAAAGTCGCCAAAAGTCCCTGCTTTGCGTCCTTTGTACTCTGTTTCGATCGCGTGAGCGCAATCTTCAATTAACTTCAAATTGTGACGGCCGGCCGTGTCGCACAGCGCGTCCATATCGCAGGGACGACCGGCAAAATGAACCGGTAAAATTGCTTTTGTTTTTGACGTAATTTTAGATTCTACTTTTTCCGGATCGATATTCATCGTTACCGGATCTATATCCGCCAGTACCGGTGTAGCACCAGCATGGACGATCGCATTAACTGTAGCGCAAAAAGTCATCGGAGTGGTAATAACTTCGTCTCCGGGTTTTAAGCCAGCAGCAAGAATACTTAAGTGTAACCCCGCCGTACAGGAATTAACTGCAATCGCATACTCAGAGCCTTTATAAGCTTTAAATTCATTTTCAAAACGCATCACTTTGGGTCCCGTACCCAACCAGCCGGTTTTCATGGTAGCCAATACTTCCTGAATTTCAGCGTCTTCGATCGCTGGAGCGCCAAAGATCAAGAAGTTTTCTTTAGAACGAATAGGATTGCTGTTCATGTTGCTAGTTACGATTCGATAGATTCCGATAGATCTAATAGATCTAGATTTGTTGGTAATGTACCAAGCCCAATGTTGTCTGTATCAATCTTATGACAGGAAATTTAAAGTGTCGAGTGCGATCGAGCAAAATACAGATAATTTTCTACAATCCAGGCAGGTTTCTACAATCTAGGCAGGCGAATCTTATTTAAAATGTCTTGCAGCCGTTCGGAAACTCCGCCAAACTGTTCTGACAAAGCTACAAGTTTGCCGTAAGCTTCCGCCAACTTATCACCTTCAACGGAAACTTCTGGAGATGGGTAATTCTCGATAGTTTCTAGTAGCGCAATCCGATCGTCGTCTTTTGCCGATAGCAGCAAAGCCGATCGTAAAGCCTGTCGGTGTTCGTTACCTGAAGGAGCGCGAATTACCTGACTGACTTCATCCAGAACTGCTTCTCCAATTTGAGAATTCAGCGCCTGTTCTAAAAACCTTCGATCCACTTTGAGAGACTGATTCAGGCTGCGGCGAAGCGTCCTCGGATTTTTTTTGGCATTTCCCAGCAACATTTCTAATGCAGGTGACATCTGCCCGGTTTCTGCAAAAGTTTTTAATTCGGCAACTGGTAAAGTCATCCGGATCGCACTGTATTTGAGGATTACCTTTTCGGCAGCAACAGCAGTGCTGCTGTAAAATACAGCAGTTACGCTGGCTGCTATAAGTAACGTCCACCGCCCTTTGAGAAATAACCAGACCATACTAAAGTTTTCCAACATTAGGCTCTTATTTGACTATAACTGTTTTGGTAAGGCAAACGAAATGATGCAAATGTTGAATAATTAGATTCAAAATAATCAAGTTTCACAGTATTTATACAGAGAATCTATCTCGAGGAGGATGCAAAACACTGCTTGCTGGAGAAAAACCAGAGTGCGATCGCGGAAATTTTGGCAAATCCAGCGTGTCTCTCGTAACATAGGGTAACAGTCGCTAACATGGCATTATATAAACCTGTCCCTCACATAGTTACAATCCATGACCGCTTACAACTCTTCTGTTTCTCCCGTTACCTGGACTGAAGACCGAGTTCTGTTAATTGACCAAAACCGATTACCTCAAGAATATGGGGTGGTAGAAATCAGCCGCTGCCAAGATATGGCGGAGGCGATTAAAACGATGATAGTCCGAGGTGCTCCTGCGATCGGGGTAGCAGCAGCCTACGGGATGTATTTGGGCGCCAGGGAAATCGAGACGGCCGATCGCACTGAATTTCTGGCTAAATTAGAACGAGTTGGTGAATTGTTACGATCGACTCGTCCCACGGCGGTGAATTTGTTTTGGGCAATATCGCGAATGTTAAAAACGGCCGATCGAACTAGCGGTTCCGTCGAACAAATTCAAAAAACTTTGTTAGAAATGGCTAAAACCATTCAAGCAGAGGATTTGCAAACTTGTAAAGATATCGGCGACAAAGGTTTGGAAATTCTGCCCGCCGCACCCGAAAAATTGACTTTATTAACTCACTGCAATGCAGGTGCTTTAGCAACCGCCGGTTACGGTACGGCTTTGGGTGTAGTTCGTTCTGCTTGGCGGGAAGGAAGACTCGCAAGAGTGTTTGCTGATGAAACTCGCCCCCGCCTTCAAGGTGCAAAACTGACAACTTGGGAATGCGTGCAAGAAGGAATTCCCGTAACATTAATTTCCGACAATATGGCCGCTCACTGCATGAAACAAGGTTTAATTCATGCGGTAGTTGTCGGTGCAGACAGAATTGCTGCTAACGGCGATGCTGCTAATAAAATCGGTACTTACAGTTTAGCAATTGTTGCTCGAGCTCACAACATCCCGTTTTTTGTCGCCGCTCCTTTATCAACAATTGATTTTGCAATTTCAGATGGCAGTCAAATTCCCATTGAAGAACGCGATCCAGTTGAAATGTATCAAGTTGGAACGACTCGGATCTGTCCGGTAGGAGTCGAGTTTTACAATCCAGCTTTTGATGTAACTCCGGCAGAATTGATTTCAGGAATTATTACAGAATGTGGAGCCGTTGCTCCGGGAGAATTGAAACAGTTTCAGGCAAAGCAATTAGTTTAGTTAAAAGCCATGTTATTTAGTCGATCGCTCCGCAAGTTATTCGGGCAAATCATCCCGCTGTTAAAAATGACAGCGGTAGGGACAGAAACTTGTCATTTCCCTACTGAAAATCAATTTGTAAATCATGGTAAGCTAGGGATTTTTAGCTGTTGCAACAAACAGATAAAAGTTGCGATCGCAGCTCTAACTTTGCCAGTTATGTTCGTGACAGCCTCAGAAGCTCAGGTGTCGCAAACAGCAAAAGCAAAGGAATCAACAGCCAAACAATTTGTGGCAGCGATGAATAAAGCTCAGCAAGCTTACTATGCTGAAAATACAGGCTTTACAAGTTCTGTTTCCAATCTAGGACTCGGCAATATCAAGCCCGATACAGATAATTACAGCTACTCGATAACTACAGGAAACAAAGCTGTATTTAACTATGGCGTATCGCAGCACGCCAATCTGAAAAGTTTTGTTGGTGGAGTTTTTTTGGTAGGAAACACTAATACCAAATCAATTTTGTGTCAAACCAATGCAGCAGGTAAAGCTAAACCAGCCAATCCGACAAACAAAAATGGAGTGTTATCTTGCGGTGCTAATACGGTAAAAGTTGCGGGGTAATAGAACGAGAAAAAGCAAGGTGAAAGGGTAGGGTGCAAGGGGGTAATAGGGATCATTTGAAAATACACCCTACCTATGGCTAAGTTTAGTAAACTATTTGGCTATTTAGTCTGACTCAACGAAAACCGATCGCGCTACACTGTTAGAGAACTGAGATCGCGTCCGCTCGATCGAGAACGGTTTGTAGTAAGGACTTCAATCCCCAATATAAAGCAGGCTGAAGTTCTCACTACGAATATCTGGTTGAGGTCGATCGAGCGGACGCGAGATGACAGCTTGCTGAAACGAATTAAGGTAAATTAGATCGTGGTCAACCGTCTTACCCAATCCCAAAGCCTTTACCTGCGGAAACACGCCGAAAATCCGATCGACTGGTGGCCTTGGTGTGATGCAGCTTTAGAAACAGCCAAGAACCAA
>JBOFTL010000482.1:0-5916 GCA_051652045.1 Microcoleus sp.
TACAGTTAAAACTCCGATCGAATTGTACAGGGGAGAGTGGGAGAGGGGGAGAGGGAGAGTGGGGGAGGGGAAAAGTGGGAGAGTGGGAGAGTGGGAGAGTGGGAGAGTGGGAGAGTGGGAGAGCGGGAGAGCGGGAGAATGGTTACTTCTTCCCTCTTCCTTCTTCCTTCCCTCTTCCTTCTTCCTTCTTCCTTCTTCCTTCTTCCTTCTTCCTTCAATAAACTTTTTGGCGAGTCGCCCAACGCGAAAGAATACTTGTCAGCAAAACCAAGAACACTAAAATCAAAGATGCCGCCCAAGCCAACTCTTTTTGTGCTTTAAAAGGAACCGTCGCAAAGTTGTAAACCAAAACCGAAAGTGACGGCGTAGGTTCCAAAATTCCCTTCGGCCAAAACGGCGAATTTAGCGCCGTAAAAATCAAAGGAGCAGTTTCACCAGCAGCACGGGCAACTGCCAGCGTCACACCAGTTAAAATAGCCGGAATCGCAGCAGGTAAAACCACTTGCAACACCGTTTGATAATTAGAAGCACCCACACCAACAGACGCCCATCTGATATCTTGAGGAACGATTTGCAAAGCTTCGTCAGTAGTTCGGACGATTGTCGGTAACATCAGCACTGCCAAGGCTACGCCCCCTGCAACTGCCGAAAAACCGCCCATCGTTACTACTATTAAACCGTAAGCAAATACCCCAGCAATAATCGACGGAACGCCGCTGAGGACATTAGTAGCAAAGCGCACCCAGCGAGCGATTTCACCGCTGCTGAATTCTGATAAATAAACGGCTGCCAGTACACCAAAAGGAACGGCAATTAAAGATGCAATTCCTACAGTCATAAACGTGCCGATAATTGCATTAGCAATCCCGCCACCTGACAATCCCGGCGGCGGAGGCAGCTTAGTAAACAAATCTAAGTTCAGGCGGTTAAAACCTTGAACGGTAACGTAGGAAAGCACTGCAAATAAAGGCAGCAAAGTAATTGCTAAACAGGCTCCCGCTACCGATGTCATCGCCATATTGAATAGCGATCGCGGACTGTTTTTAACCTTTTTCAAGCTGCCTGTTTTGGAGGCAAAGTCATCTCGATTTTCCGAAGAATTACTTGACATAAATCAACGCCATAGGAAAAGTTGCTGCCAATTTCTAGTTGTATTTTGCTCTCACTTGAGAAACAATCCACTCCGCCAAGATATTCACAATCAGGGTCAAAACAAACAGAATCAACCCCGCGTACATCAGAGCAGCAACTTGTAAACCGGAAGCTTCAGCAAATTGATTTGCCATCAAAGAAGCAATTGTATTCGCCGGAGCTAGTACAGAAAGACTTAACTGATTGGAATTGCCAATTAACAAAGTTGCCGCCATTGTTTCTCCCATCGCGCGGCCGAGTCCGAGCATAATTCCGCCGACAATACCGGAAAACGCGGCCGGTACGAGCACCCTAAAAATTGTCGTCCAGCGAGTAGCTCCTAAACCTAAAGATGCCTGTCGCAATTCTGGAGGTAGACTTGCCAAAGAGTCGCGGGAGATAGCTGTAATAATGGGCAAAGTCATAATTCCCAAAATTACTCCGGCAGGTAGCATTCCCGGTCCAACTGGGGAAGTGCTAAAAATCGGCAGCCAGCCGAAATTACCGTTGAGAAACTTGCCGAGGTTGGTAAGAATGGGAATCAAAACAGCGATTCCCCACAAACCGTAAACTACGCTGGGAATGGCGGCTAAAAGTTCTACTAAAAAAACTAATGCTGTACGTGCTGGCAGCGGCAGAAAGTCCTCGCTCAAGAAAATAGCAGTTCCTACTCCTAATGGTACCGCAATTAGCAGGGCGATCGTCGAACTGACGATCGTCCCGTAAATCATCGGCAGTGCTCCGTACTCTTCTTTTACCGGATTCCAGGCATTGCTAAATAGGAATCCCAAACCGTATTGCCCAATTGCAGGTAACGCTCTGACGGCGACCGTGAGCGCTATGATTAGCAAAATTAAGCCTACTCCCATGCCCAAAATCCGCGTCAGCCAGATAAAGCCTCTGTCCAAAGACTTTTCTGCTTGCGATCGCGATCGACTTTCAGGTCGATCGGTGCGATTATCTGATATCATCAAAAACCCCAAAAATCTAGTTATGCGGTTTGTCTCTGTATGTGTAGAGTGTGCAATGCGCACCCTACTTGCACCTAATTAGAAAAAATTAACTGCATCGCGGGGATGCTTGTTTCGCAAGTAAGACAAGCATAGAAGAGAAAGTTTTCACTGATGCACTGTTTTTTATAAAAAGAAGGGCGGGTTGATTAATTACCTGAATTTCTCTCAACAAATATCTTTGGTAAAACCCGCCACTAGAAAAATTTCCTTCTTCCTTCTTCCTTCTTCCTTCTTCCTTCTTCCTTCAATTGCTATTTAGCAACCTCAATTTTGTAATCGGGACTGATGCCGTCAGCAGCAGCAGCTACTTTTTCTCTAACATTTTGAGGCAGGGGAACGTAGCCCAACTCGGAACTAACTTTTTGACCTTCATTCAAGCCAAATTCAACCATTGCCTCGATCGCTTTAGCTTTGTTAGCATCAGCCACTGTTTTGGGAACCAACATCCAAGTATAGGTGACAATTGGATAGGACTGAGCACCTTCGGGGTCTTCGATAGATAAACGCAGGTTTTCCGGCAGGGGTACTGTTGCTAAAGCAGCAGAAGCTGATTCGTCGTTAGGTATCACAAAAGTGCCTGCCTTGTTTTGCAAAGCTGCAAATTTGACGTTGTTATTTTTGGCGTAGCCGTATTCCAAATAGCCGATACTGCCGACGGTTTGCAAGATTTGGGCGGTGACACCTTCGTTGCCTTTTGCGCCGACGCCTGCAGGCCACTGTACGGTTTTGCCGTCGCCTACAGCGCTTTTCCAGTCGGGGCTGATGGCACTCAGGTGTTTTGTGAACACGGCGGTAGTACCGCTACCGTCGGAACGGTGGACTACGGTGATATTTTGATCTGGCAAAGTAACACCCGGATTGGCCGCGGCAATTTTGGGGTCGTTCCATTTGGTAATTTTACCTTGGAAGATTTCCGTGTAAACGTCTCTGGGCAGTTTGAGGTCGGGTACATCTGGTAGGTTGTAGCCGATAACGATACTGCCGGCTGTCATGGGCAGTAAAATCACGCCTTTGTCTGCTGGAACTTGGGCGATTTCTTCGTCCTTCATGCCCGTGTCGCTAGCCCCAAAGTCTACCGTACCTTTGGTAAACTGTTCGACTCCTGCGCCACTACCTACTGATTGATAGTTAATTTGTACTTTGGGGTTGATTTTGTTGAAGTCTTGAAACCATCGCTGGTACAGGGGCGCTGGGAATGAAGCACCGGCGGCTGTCAGGCCTACGTCTGAGGCGAGGGCGAGGTTGGTGGGAGTTGCGCTGCCAGTGGCTGCAACGGGTGAAGCGCCACCGGCAGCGCCGGGGGAAGCTGCTGTGTCACCAGGGCTGGGGCTGCTTGTGGTTGTGCTGCCGCCGCCGCACGCTGCTAGGCTGAGAGCGATTGCTGCTGCGGAGATGGTGGCAGTCAGCTTGTTTTGGTTAATCTGGTTAATACGGAAAATCATGGTATCCAGTTTTAGGTAGCTCTACAGGGTGTCCCGCACTAGCATACCGTTTAAAAGTAAAGATCGGGTTAAGAATCTTTACATTTTACAATAAATTTATATTTTTGTTTAAAACGAGCTTGACAATTGTCAAGAGAAGGCTTAGTTACCAAAACCCAAGAAACCGGGTTTGCTCTCGGCGGTGCGCCATGCGATCGCCCGCGCCCACATTCATATTTAATTGTAAAAAATCTTCGATCGAGTTCCAGAAAACCATACAATGAGGTTTGTTTTCACGAGGTGCCAGATATGGTGCAAGCGCCACTGCCAACATTTGCTAATAGTTCGATCGACCCTTCAGCAGAGGAAATACCCTTGCAACAAAGGCTTGAAGGTCTAGCAGAACAAATAATTAAAGGATACCGCATCAGTCGAGATGAAGCGCTGACCCTGACAAAAATAGCAGGTCAAGAAAATATTTTACTGCTGTGCGCGGCTGCCGATCGAGTGCGTCAAGTTTGCTGCGGCAATACGGTAGATTTGTGCAGCATCATCAATGTTAAGTCGGGTAACTGTTCGGAAAATTGCGGTTTTTGCGCTCAATCTGCTCACCATCCGGGAGAAAATACGCCTGTTTACGGTTTAAAAACCTCAGAGGAAATTTTAGCGCAAGCTAAAGCAGCCGAAGCGGCGGGGGCGAAAAGATTTTGCTTGGTTTCTCAGGGAAAAGGAATTAAATACAACAGTCCGAAATCTTCGGAATTCGAGCAAGTTCTCGATACGGTGCGCCGGATTATTGAGGAAACAAATATCAAGCCTTGCTGTGCTTTGGGAGAACTAACTCTCGAACAAGCACAAGAATTGCGAGAAGCGGGAGTAACTCGCTACAACCACAATTTAGAAGCGTCGGAAAACTTTTTTCCCCAGATTGTAACAACTCACAAATGGAGCGATCGAGCTGAAACTGTTAAGAATTTAAAAGCAGCGGGAATTCAAGCTTGCAGCGGTGGCATTATCGGCATGGGCGAAAGTTGGGAAGATCGCATCGATTTAGCTTTAGCTTTGCGCGAATTGGAAGTAGAATCAGTACCGGTGAATTTATTAGCTGCGAGAAAAGGTACGCCATTGGGGAATTTGCCACAACTCGATCCTTACGAAGCATTAAAGGCGATCGCGATTTTTCGGCTGATTCTTCCCGAACAAATCATCCGCTATGCTGGAGGTAGAGAGGCGGTGATGGGAGAGTTGCAACATCTCGGCTTAAAAGCTGGAATTAATGCCATGCTAGTCGGTCACTATCTCACTACTTTGGGTCAACCTGCAGAGCAAGATCGAGCGATGCTGGATTCCTTGGGGCTTGAAGGCGGTGAAGCACCTATTCCGGGTACTTTCGATCGCTGAATTTTGTGTTTTGAGTTAAATTAACCTAGGGGAATTGACAACTCAAAACTAATATAGTAAGTCTCAAGATTGATGCGATAATTCTGTCTAGATACCCCCTCGCCGAACGAAGGGCGGGGCGGAAGCAGTCAACGTCCCCCGTAATTTTAACGGTCTTAAGGTAGCTAAATGTCACTTAAGAATCGAGAGCCGGAAGCAGTCTATATCCCCCTAAAAAAGGGGGATTTAGGGGGATACAGACTGCGGTAAAAACGAAATTTATCAAAAATTGCTTAATATTGACATCAAGTTGATATCAAGGTTTGACAATTTACAATCCACAATCGATCCACAATCTCCCAATTTCTCAACCTCTCAATTTCACAATCCACAATCTCCCAATTTCACAATCCGCAATCTCCCAATTTCTTAATCCATCAATTTCACAATCCGCAATCTCCCCATTTCTTAATCTCTCAATTTCACAATCCACAATCTCCCAATCTCTCAATCCATCAATCTCACAATCCGCAATCTTCCAATCTCTCAATCTAAAATCTAAAATCTAAAATCTAAAATCTAATGCCTGCTCCCATAGAATTAATCTGGGCTTTTATTGGTTTGCTCCTCACAATAGGAGGAACATTTTTACCTGCATCTGTCACCAGCCCTATTTGGTTTTGGGACGCTGGGAATCTTCATACTTATTCTTTAGGTGTTACTTATCAGATTGGAGCGGGATTGTTGGTAGGGTGCATGGGAGGCAAAAATGCTGCTGCTCTTTCACAAATTGCCTATTTAGCTTTAGGATTAACTTTGTGGCCCGTGTTTTCTCAGGGGGGCGGTATCGGGTATCTGAAAGAAGCGAGTTTTGGATATTTGCTGGGTTTTGTGCCTGGTGCTTGGGTGTGCGGTTGGGTGGCTTTTAAGGTGGCGTCACGGCTGGAATCGATTGCTTTTAGTTGTTTGTG
>JBOFTL010000483.1:0-2144 GCA_051652045.1 Microcoleus sp.
GAACGCAATACAAAACCCGCGACTGCGAGATTTTATGAATCGCAGGATTGACTCGCTGCGACCAAAGAAACCGGGTTTTTATTGAATCTGTATGCTGGAGCAAAATATTGTCGCAAAGACCCGGTTTCTCGACACCTGCGCGTTAGTATTGTCGAACTTTTGACATTATATCTAAATATCAAATCCGGGTTTGGGAACCCCGGTATTTTCTTAGTCGGCGCAGGCCGACTTTGTTCGTATAGACGCGGTTTCAACCGCCGAGTCTTAGGTAGGTATGAAAACTCGAAGAAAAAGGAGGCTGACAGCCTCCTTTTTTATTGTTTCCATTAAATTAGTTTCCCCAACGAGTGGGGAGTTGTTTGCAGGCAAACAGCTTGAGCCAAAATCTCGGAGTAATAAGCTAGCGTTTCCATTCAATTAGTTTCCCCAACGAGTGGGGAGGAAAGACGAAGGCACTTTGTTCGATACCTCTATCTAGTTTCCATTCAATTAGTTTCCCCAACGAGTGGGGAGTTTAGAAAATTGGCTGACGATCGTCCAGGCAGAAATGGGTTTCCATTCAATTAGTTTCCCCAACGAGTGGGGAGGCCTCCATTATACACCCCATACAGCGCAAAGAGTTCAGAGGCCATTTGCGAGGGGGTCGAAAATTATCGAGACAAACGTCTCCAACTCCCAAAAAAAAATCGCTGAAACCCTTACCCAGCAGCATATCGAGGGGGTCAACGACGGAATCAACTTTTCAGCGATTTGTCTACCCCCTCGCAACCAACTTCAGCCCGATCGCCCTTCATCAACTCACAGTTCAATTTAATCGATCGGATCGAAAACAAGAGTCAATTTAGCAGCAGGAAGCAGTTGTTTGAGAACTCGCAAATGGCCATCTGCATCCGACCAACTGCGAAAGCGGCCCACAACGACCCTTTGCAGGTTTGGCAGCAAGCGAACCACGATCCACGGCTTGAGACGTTTTTCGTACCCCATAATAGATGTATCTCCTTTTTTAATTGGAGCCAAAGCCAGTCCTGTGCCCTCGGAAAGCCTCGGACTGGCTTTTGACTTAGCACCTGTGGCGTGCTGTAAAAATTATTGCACAAAAGACCCTCATTGGTAGCAGAAAATTACTCAAATAGCGTTATCGCACCACACCCCGCACAAACTTGTACGATCGGAATCGTTAGCAAAAAGCAGATATTGACAGTGAGTAAGCGCGTTCACATTACACTCCCCGACTATATATATGAATCTTTGGAACAGTGGGCCGATAGACAAGGCAGACCCACTGCTAGTTTGATAGCTTTTATTGTCGAAACTGCGGTGTTAGAAGCCAAAAAAAACGGGGACATACCATCTGAACCTGACAAGCCCAAAAGCGACAGATAAAGACTTCCCTCGCGGGTTGCGGCTGCGTGTCGGTCGATCGCACTTCATCAAAAATAGCTTCCAAGGTGCTAGCATCTGGCTTGCAAGGGTTATGGAAATTGAGCAGTTAAACAGCGATCCGGTGGAGATTAGCGGTTGTGATGGCCGATCGAAATATCAGTAACAAGGAACTGGCCGTTCTCACCGGCATGAATTCCAGGTCTATTTCTCGCCTGAAAACTCGCCGTTACTTGACCAGAATCGACGCAGCAACGCTAAACGTTCTCTGCAAATCGCTAAATTGCCAACCCGGAGACTTAATGGACTATCAAGAGGACGATCCCGCCTAATATTCCCTCATCCTTCATCCTTCTTCCTATTTCCTCATCCTTCTTCCTTCTTTCTTCCTCCCTCATCCTTCTGCCTTCTGCCTTCTTCCTTCTGCCTTCATCATTTTTTGTCAAAAAAGGGCGATCGCTCAATGGTAAGCTACCAAAGGCATTGAAATAGCTAATTTAGAGAAAAGTTAAGATGTCAGGATTAAATGAAGTTCCCTTGCTGCTGCGGGCTGCCCGCGGCGAAACCCTCGACCGCCCGCCCGTGTGGATGATGCGCCAAGCCGGACGCTACATGAAGGCTTATCGAGATTTGCGAGAAAAATATCCCTCCTTCCGCGAACGTTCCGAAATTCCCGAAGTTGCGATCGAAGTTTCCCTTCAGCCGTGGCGGGCGTTTCAACCCGACGGCGTAATTCTGTTTTCCGATATTGTCACTCCCCTACC
>JBOFTL010000484.1:0-9459 GCA_051652045.1 Microcoleus sp.
AACATGATGTACAACCATACCATCACTGTTTACGACAGAAATTTTAACTTAGTCAAAACCATTCCCGATACAGTAAAATTAGCCAATTACGGCCTTACCAAATTCAAAGGTAATTATCAAGGAGCCCCGGTAGAAGCAGCTTTTTCTACAGATGGCAAATACGGCTATGTATCCAACTATCAAATGTACGGTGCGGGGTTTAACAATCCGGGTAGCGACAGGTGTTCTCCCGGTGGAAGACATGACGAAAGTTTTATGTATCGCATCAACACCCAAACTCTCAAAATTGATAAAGTAATTGAAGTAGGTGCAGTTCCTAAATTTAATGCAGTATCCCCAGACAATCGCTTAGTGCTAGCTAGCAATTGGTGCAGTTGGGATTTAAGTGTAATAGATGCGGAGAAAAACAGTGAAATCGAGCGAGTAAAATTAGGCGCATATCCGCGCGGTATTGTTGTCACTCCAGACTCACAAACTGCCTACGTTGCTGTCATGGGTTCTGCCAATATTGCACGAGTTAACCTCAAAGATTTTTCGGTAAAATGGCTGAGAAATATTGGGAGTTCGCCGCGACATTTGACGATCGACCCAGATGGTAAATATCTTTACGCTACTTTAAACGGTGAGGGGAATGTAGCAAAAATCGATATCAAAACAGGTAAAGTAGTAGATAAAGTTACTACGGGCGAAGCACCTCGCAGCATGACAATTTCCGATGATGGCAAGCATATTTACGTTGTCAATTATTTCTCGAATACTGTGAGTAAAGTGCGCACCAGTGACATGAAGGTGCGGCAAACAGTAAGGGTTAATTCAAGTCCGATCGGGATTACTTACGATCCGCAAACCGATCGAGTTTGGGTAGCTTGCTATTCGGGCAGTATTATGGTATTTCAAGATTGAAAAATCTCGCTTTTTCTCTAATTTTAGCGCCACCTAAATCCTCATTCCTAAGAGGGAATTAAAGCCCACTTCCAGTCCCCCATTTCCTAGGAGCGGCGCCCCGGTGCTGCTCGCTAGGGGGAATCGAATACTTTGCGTTTAGCTATTAATAACATAAAACCGATTACCGATTACCGATTACCGATTACCCATTACCCATTCCCAATTCCCAATTCCCAATTCCCAATTCCCAATTCCCAATTTTCAATTACTTTTTGAATCACCCGATCGCGCCCCCGTTCTTTCGCACAATAAAGAGCCCCATCAGCAGCCACAATTAACTCCTCGGGAACCGAATGCGGTATCGCTACGGCAGTAGCCACTCCCAAACTCATCGTCACGCAACTATTAACAGCAGAATTCCCGTGAGGAATTTGCAAACCACAAACCTGCGCCCGTATTTCTTCCGCCACGCAAAAGGCTCCGGCAGCATCGGTACAGGGCAAAATCACGGCAAATTCCTCGCCCCCGTAACGAGCAGCTAAATCCCCAGGGCGCTTGAGCGCCCCAACAATCGCAGCAGCAACTTGTTTGAGACAATCATCGCCCGCAAGATGTCCGTGACCGTCATTGTAGCGCTTGAAAAAATCCACATCGCACATAATCAGCGAAATTGGAGCCTGATGTCGGGCCGATCGACGCCACTCTTGCATCAAATACTCATCAAACCGGCGGCGGTTTGCCACCTGAGTTAATCCGTCAATAGTTGCCTGACGCTGCAGCTCTTGATTTGCTGCTTTTAACTGCTCGTAAAGCTGCGATTGCTCGATCGCGATGCCAGCTTGAGCAGCCAGCGCACTCAGCCACTCCACCTCCCACTCCTGCCACTGCCGGGGTTTGGGATCGTGCTGGGCCACCAGCAGTCCCCAAAAAGATTCTGCATCCTCCCCTTGTCCTTGTCCCGTTTCTTCGCCCTGCCGCTGGGATCTCCAACGTTCGGAGTTGAGAATCGGCACTACCAGTTTCGACACGATCCCCATTTGTTCCAGAAAATCGTTGAAGCAGTCATTAACTGGATTGCTCGCTCCTACTGGAACAACTCGATCGGCATCGCTTGGAGGTCGATAAAATCTCCGGGGAAAGCAATCTCTCGGAAAACTTTCTCCCAACAGCGTCGGCCACTCGGGAGCCACAGCTTCAGTCATCACCTTGCTCGTGCCGCCCGCACCCAGACAAAAAATCGCCACTCTGTCGCAACTGAGAAACTGTCGTACTTCTGCAACAGTAGTATTAAGAATTGCCTCCATATCCAAAGATTGACGGACCCGCTGGGCGATCGCCCCCATCAGGTGCTCTCGCTCGGTTTGCAGCCTCAAAGCCTCCTCTACCCGCAGCCGTTCCTCTTCAACCCCGATCGCCCCTGCAATAATCCCCATCACCCTGCGCTCATCTTCACTCGGCCCAAAATCCCATCGATAAGCAGCACACAGCGCTCCGACACCTATATTTTGGCATTTTACCGGCCCGGCTAAATAAGTTTGCCAGCGATCGTCACTGCCGGTATCTCCCTCCAGCGAGTTGCGCACCACCAATAATTCATCTGTCCCCGCTTGAATTGCCGTGTAGCAAATCTCCCCCGCTTCGCCTCGATCGCGCTGGCACTCGCCGGGACTGTACCACTCTCCGAGACAACAGAGCATTTCCCCTTGCAAGCGGTTGTACAGGGCGCAGCTAGCACCTAAAAGTTCTCCGCACAAAGCAGTCAAACGATTGATATTTTCAGTCGGATCGCCACTGAATTCCAGAAAACACTCGTTGATTTTTGCCAGACGTTCTTCTGCTTTTTTGCGATCGCTAATATCAAGTAGAGTGCCGATAATTCCCTGAAACTTGCCGTTAGCATCCCGTAAAGGCGAACTTTTGCCGATCGCCCAAGAGATTTTGCCATCTGCTGCTACAAATTTAAATTCTACCGGCCGTACTGTTTCGGTCGTCAGCATTTCGCCCTCGCCGTTTTCTGGTGTCGCTTGCTGCAAGCGTTGTCGGTACGGAATTGCCCGCATCGCTCGCAAACGTTCCCAATCTTCGGGATGCAAAGCTTCCCTCCAACCGCTATCCGTTACCTGTTCGCGAGTCATCCCCGCAATCGAGCACCACTGCTGGTTGACAAAAGTTACTTCTCCCTCAGCATTAGTCTGGAAAATGCCGACAGGGGCGTGAGTTGTCAGAGTGCGGTAAAGTTCCTCCCGTTCTCGCAACCTGTTGTAAGCTCGCTCTAAGTTGGCTTCTGCTTGTTTGCGCACGCTGATATCTTCTACTACCGCGAGAGTATACTGCGGCAGCCCTTCTGAATTGCGCACCAAGGAAGCGCTCACATTTACCCAAACGGGGATACCGTCTTTGCGGATGTAGCGTTTTTCGATCGAATAATTGGGAATTTCCCCTGCATATAGCGATTGCGCGCAAGCCACATCTACGGGCAAATCATCGGGGTGCGTAATGTCAAAATAGGTTTTAGCCAACAATTCGGCGCGATCGTAACCTACTATCTCGCAAAATTTTTGATTGATGCGGAAAAAGCGTCCGTTGGGCAGGAAAGTTACCATCCCAACAGCAGCTTGCTCGAAAGTGGCGCGAAATCTTTCTTCGCTGGCGCGCAAAGCAGTTTCTGCTTGTTTGCGTTCGATCAAATTTTGACCGATCTCGATTCGAGTACCGTCAGACAGCCTAATGTTCGCCCAAGAAATGTCTGCAATACTTCCGTTGCGGACTTGCGTGGTGAATTCGTGCCACGTGCCGTCCGATCGAGCTATCGTTTCTGCAACGGTTTGTCTGTCGGTTAAATCTGGATAGCATTCAGCTAACAAATCTATTTCAACTGCTTCAGCCAACGACCAACCCATTACCCGTTCCCATTCCCGATTGATCGACTGCAATCGATCTGTTGAGCTGTAAATAGCTACCATCACCGGTAAGCAGTCAAAAATTGTTTGCCACAATTCTTGCTGACTTCCGAATCTCGATGTGGCGTACTGAGATTCGGTGTTGTCGCGAGCGATGGCTAGCACTGAGGCTACCGAACCGTCTTTAGCAAATTGCGGTATTAAGTGAGCTTGATAAGATTTAATCCTACCTTGGAGCGATCGCTCTAGTTCTGTTACCTGCTGAATTCCTGTAGCAAATACAGTTTGAATTGCGCGATGCCAATCTGCTGCTATTTCCGCCGGAATTTCCCAGATTTCTCGCTCTATTTCGCTTTCAATCTCTACATTTTCTTCAGCCAATCGAGATGCGATTATTGTGGTAATTCTATTATCTATGATTGGTGTTACTTTAACTATTTTTGACTGAACTTTTACATCTAAACTCTTATCAAAATGTAGCGAATTATTTGCGTGAGTTATCCCTAACATATCAACAGCAGCTTGATTGGCTTCGCAAATATTTCCTGCTGGGTCAGCAATCAAAATTCCCACCGGACAAACTTGCAATACTGTTTGATATTTTGCTTGAATTTCTGTTAAATTTGAGGCAGCAAGCCGTTCTGCTGTCAAATCCCGCACCGCCTCAGCAAAACCGCAAATTTGCCCGCGGCTGTCGCGCAAAGGTGCGATCGTTCCATTTACCCAAAACTCCGACCCGTCAGCCCGAATTCTTTTACTTTCAACCTCATAAAATTCTCGATTTTGTGCCTGTTGCAGATAATCTGCAGGTTGTCCGATTTGGATGGATTCTGGGGGAAATAAGCGGGAAAAACTTTGACCGATTATTTCTGCTTCAGTGAATCCATAGATATGTTGCGCCTCCAAATTCCAGCTCGCAATGCAGCCCCCAACATCTAGCAAGTAAAGAGCACTATCTTTGACAACTCTCGCCAACAGGTGCAACAGTTGTTTCTCTTTTTGAGCTAACAATTTACTTTCCGTAATGTCTCTACCTACAGACTGAAACTCTACTAACTCACCGCTGCGATCGAAAATTCCCTTATCCGTCCACTGCAGCCAACACACCTGGCCCGACGCAGACAGCATCTGGCGCTCGCAAGTCGCTACCGGATGTTCTCTATTCAAAGGCAACAAATGACCTTCTGCGCCTTCCCCTGGGACTTGTAAAATGAGCTGAAAAAAGTTTTGTCCGATCGGCGACTCGGAATGTGTGCCAAAATAGCAGCAAAATGACTTATTAACAAATGTCAAAGTACCGTCGGGTAAAAACCGACAAATCAATTCTGTTTGCTCCTCAACAACCGAGCGGTACCGCTCTGCAAACGAACCCACAACCTCTTCTAACAAATGGCCGTCTTTCATTATTGATAAAAAACCTTTATTCTCACTGTAACTTAGTGGCTAGTTAACATCGCTAAGGTTCAGAAACAAATTACTTGGGCTCGCCAGCAGAATCCGCCACCTCCTTTATCATGCTGGGTTGCCAGCCATCTTGCCTCTAGCTGCGGTCTTCTTTCCTCCTTTCTCTCCCTACAATTGTCTGTTCCCCGTTCCGCGCTCCCCGTTCCCCGTTCCCTGTTCCCTGTTCCCCAATCATTTCTAACAGTTGGCACCAAATTCTCAAACTCCCTGCCTGTGGAAACAAGCACCATCAGCTATAAGCAAGTTATAATTGCTTGCGGAAGCGCGCAGAGATTTTTCATGAGTAAACCCCCAATTCATGCCTTTTTTGTAGGCAGAGCACTTGCAGAAGCACTGTACGAACAACTGGAGAGCGCAGCCACCAACGCCCTCGCCGAACTCGGCAAATTTGATGCCGAACAAAGGCAGCGACTGCGACAGTTCACCGATAGAGTCGCCGAACGGGCAAACAGAGAAGCTGAATTGGCAATGCAAGCAAGAAATGCCAGCAGCCCTCCCAGCAGCATCGGAGAAGACATCCAGCCTGCAGACTTGCAAGCAACTATAGACGACTTGCGCGCTGAAGTCGCACGGGTGCGATCGGAGTTGCAGCGCTACCGCAGCAGTTTGCCCTAGCGGGTGCATCTAACAGCTATTGACCGCAGGAGCGCTAACCGCTGCGCTCTTAGTTGAAATTTTAAATAAAACAAGCATTTTGGAAACCCAAGTGTCTGCTCTTCTCGATGACTCTGTTAATCGCCAGCGTTACGCAAAGCACGAAGGTGACGCTTTGCCCAAAACCGCTGGCAAATCTTACGGAAGTAAAGCTTACCGCTGGAACCGCGAAAAATACTCGCGCCGGCGTCGCTTCTTCGACATTTGGGCTTTTGTACTGATCTGGCTGACTTGGTTGTGGCTGGACAGTAAAGATTGGAGCTACTGGGGAGGTGTAACTGAAGAAAAGAAAGTTGCCCGACGGCGCTTTCAGGCTGTATGGGTGCGCGAAACTCTCTTAGATTTGGGTCCGACTTTCATTAAAGTAGGGCAGTTATTTTCTACCCGTGCGGATTTGTTTCCAGCAGAGTTTGTCGAGGAACTTTCTAAACTGCAAGATAAGGTACCGGCTTTCAGCTACGAACAGGTTGAAACAATTGTCGAGCAGGATTTGGGTAAAAGCGTTGACGAGCTCTTCCGCAGCTTCGATCCCGTACCCCTAGCGGCTGCTAGTTTGGGCCAAGTACACAAAGCTCATTTGCACTCAGGGCCGGAAGTGGTGGTTAAAGTGCAGCGACCTGGACTGCGCAAGCTGTTCGAGATCGATTTGGAGATTCTCAAGGGCATCGCCCGCTACTTTCAAAGCCATCCCAAATGGGGTCGCGGTCGCGATTGGTTGGGGATCTACGAGGAATGTTGCCGGATTCTGTGGCTGGAAATTGATTATCTCAACGAAGGCCGGAATGCCGATACTTTTCGTCGCAATTTTCGCGACAAGGACTGGGTATTGGTACCGCGAGTTTATTGGCGCTACGCCGCTCCGCGAGTGCTGACTCTGGAATACTTGCCGGGTATTAAAATCAGTCACTACGAAGCTTTGGAGGCTTCAGGAATCGATCGCAAGTCGATCGCGAAGTTGGGCGCTCAAGCTTATTTGCAGCAGTTACTTAACGATGGTTTCTTTCACGCTGACCCTCACCCCGGCAATATAGCTGTCAGTCCTGAAGGAGCACTGATTTTCTACGATTTTGGCATGATGGGGCAAATCCAGTCAAACGTCCGCGAAGGATTGATGGAGACGCTTTACGGCATTGCTTCTCGCGACGGTCAGCGGATTATTGACTCGTTGATTAATTTGGGGGCTTTGGTGCCGACGGGGGATATGAGTCCGGTGCGCCGATCGATCCAGTATATGCTGGATAACTTTATGGACAAGCCTTTTGAAAATCAATCGGTAAGCGCGATTACTGACGACCTTTACGATATTGCTTACAATCAGCCTTTTCGCTTCCCAGCAACCTTTACTTTTGTCATGCGGGCTTTTTCAACGATCGAAGGGGTGGGTCGGGGTTTAGATCCGGAATTTAATTTTATGGAGGTGGCACAGCCTTTTGCCATGCAGCTCATGAATAATGGAAACGGCACGGATACAACTAGCAGCATTTTTAATGAAATCGGCCGTCAAGCGGCTCAGGTGAGTTCGAGCGCCTTGGGTTTGCCCCGACGGATCGAGGAGACTATTGAGAAGCTGGAACAAGGAGATTTGAGGATTCGAGTCCGTTCTGCAGAAACAGAGCGCTTACTGAGGCGCATCAGTAGCGTGCAAATGAGCACGAATTATGCTTTGGTGTTGAGTGCTTTGATTTTGTCGGCGACGATTTTGTTTGTCAGCAATCAAGTATGGGCGGCTGGGGCTGTGGCTTTATTGGCTGCGGGTACTGGCTTTGTTCTGTTGCGTTTGTTCAAGCGGATCGATCGTCTTGACAGGATGTCTTAAGTATGATATAGGCAATGATAACGGTCTTGTTGCGGTAAGTCTCGATCGATACTGGGGGTAGGCACGGATGCGCTATCCCCTAAAAGCTGAAGGACTCAGAATACTCTCGTTAGGAACTAGCGAGACTGCCGATGGAGGCAACGTAAGACCAAGCAGGGGTCGAAAGACATCTGTGAGGCTGTCGCCCTCGAAGTCGGAAGCCCCCACCATACGCGCAAGCGTTGGTGGCGGGTAGTTCACAAAATATTCGTTTTCCTGAGCATCAAACTGCCCAGCTACCATACCGCCTCAAAAGTGTGGTAGCTGGTGGTTCGCGTCTTTTTAAGATTGATTTGCCCAAATTTTCGGATGTGACGATCGAAAGACGATCTACAATCGGTTAAGGATGTGCAATTTTTCCACAACTCGCGATCGTCTGGGGTCAGCATAAATTTTTTGTTACCCTTAACAATCTAAATTGCGAGAGTGAAAGTTGTACTATTTGTATCTACCCTCCCAGTTCGATGAGTCCCTTACGCAATCTATGAAACGCTCTTTCGCAGGCAAGACAGACACAGGGCTAGTTCGTTCCGTAAATCAGGATTCGTACTACATAGATTCTGACGGACGCTTTTTCATAGTGGCCGACGGCATGGGAGGACACGCAGGAGGCCAAGAAGCCAGCCGAATTGCAACTGAGGCCATTCAATCTTATCTGGTAGAACATTGGGCGAGCTCTGAGGATTCTCCACTACTTTTGGAAAATGCTTTTTTAAAGGCAAATCAAGCTATTTTGACGGATCAGCTCCAGCATCCCGAGCGCTCTGATATGGGGACTACGGCTGTGGCTGTAATTTTTAGAGATGAGGGTCGCCCTTGGTGCGCGAATATAGGAGACTCTCGCTTGTACCGCTTGCACGGATCTCATCTGGAACAGATCACTGAAGACCAAACTTGGGTGGCTCAGGCTGTCAAAAGAAAGGCCCTGACTCCCGAACAAGCAAGAAATCATCCCTGGCGTCACGTTTTGTCGCAGTGTTTGGGGCGCGACGATTTGCGAGAGATCGACATTTTGCCGGTGGAGGTAAAGCCGGGGGATCGGCTGTTGCTGTGTAGCGACGGCTTGACTGAGGAACTTTCCGATCCTTTGATAGCTTCGCCTCTGAAGTCGATTCGCGCCTGCGAAGCTGCTGCAACTGCGTTAATTGAGGCTGCTAAGGATAAAGGGGGACGGGATAATATTACTGTGGTGATCGTGGCGATCGACCTCAAGTAATCCCTCCAGCGCTTCTGAAAAAACCTAAAATCTAACAATCTAAAATCTAAAGTCTAAAATCGCATGGTTCGCGTTATCGGTTCGATCAGTGGTACTTCGGTGGATGGCATCGATACTGCTTTGGTGGATGTAGTCGGTTCCCACGCTGACTTGCGAATTGAATTTCTCGGCGGTAAGACTTTTGCTTATCCTGCAGATTTGCGATCGCAAATTCTCTCGGTATGTGCCGGGGAAGCTCTCTCAATTGCAGCTTTAGCCCAATTAGACGACGATATCGCCCGCGAATTTGCCACAGCAGCCTTGACAATTCAATCAGAATATGGTAAAGCCGAATTAATCGGTTCTCACGGTCAAACCGTCTATCACCGACCCGCTGGGTGCGGGGAGCAAACCACAGATGGTGTGACAATGGGCTACAGCTTGCAACTGGGGCGGGGAGCTCTAATTGCCGAATTGACTGGAATTACGACTGTCAGCAACTTTCG
>JBOFTL010000485.1:0-15120 GCA_051652045.1 Microcoleus sp.
AAAGTAGAAGCGGAAGCTAGGGGAGTTCGCAAAGATGGCTTGTTTTTTTACAAGCAAATAACAATGGTAACATCTTACGACAGAGAAGGGGTATTTAACGGCCACCATTGCTTTATGAAAGATATCACCGATCGCAAACTAACCGAAGCAGCTTTGCAGGAAAGCGAATTCAAATACAGACAAATTGTTGAAATGGCAGAAGAAGGAATTTGGGTAATAGATAGCAATTCCCGTACCACTTACACCAACCGCGCCATGGCGAAGATGCTGGGATATACAGAAACAGAAATGTTGGGCAAATCGATTTTTGAGTTCATGGGTGAAGAAACAAAACAGGATGCTGAGAATCAGCTCGATCGGCGCAATCAGGGAATTGCTGACAAACACGAATTCAAGCTCAAAAATAAAAATGGTAAAGATGTTTGGACTTATCTTTCTGCGAGTCCGGTAATGGACGATCGAGGGAATATGGTATCGTGCTGCGCTCTAGTTTATAACATCAGCGATCGCAAAGAAACTGAACAGCAACTGCTGCAACTCACCGAAGATTTGCAGCGCTCTAACGAGCAATTAGAACAATTTGCTTATGTCGCTTCTCACGATTTGCAAGAACCCCTGAGAGCAGTTACCAGTTACGCTCAATTGCTAGCCCAGCGCTATCACAATAATTTGGACGATCGAGCCGATAAATATATCAATTATATTGTCGGTGGTGCTACGAGAATGCACCAATTAATTAACGATTTGCTGGCTTATTCGCGCGCTGGAAGAGGTAAAGAATTTGAGCCTGTAGATTGCAACATTGTCGTGGAGCAAAGTTTGTGCAATTTGCAAATTGCGATCGCTGAAACTCAAGCCGCGATCGCCTGCGAACCCATGCCAACTTTGATGGCAGATGAATCTCAACTCGTACAGTTATTTCAAAATTTGATCGGCAATGCGATTAAATTCTGCCGCCAAGAGATTCCATTAATTCAAATTTCTGTAGCGCAGCAAGATAGCGAATGGCTGTTTAGCGTGCGCGATAACGGCATTGGCATTGCCCCTGAGTACGCAGAGCGGATTTTTATCATTTTTCAGCGCTTGCATTCCCGGCGCGAATATGAGGGTACTGGCATAGGTTTGGCAATGTGCAAGCGCATTGTTGAACGCCACGGGGGACGCATCTGGGTTGACTCTCGCGAGGGAGAAGGAGCAACTTTTTGCTTTACTATTCCCGTAAAAGTTGACAGTTGACAGTTGACTTGACAGTTGAGAGTTGACAGTTAGTCTCCCTCGGGGTTCATCAAATAGCGATTTTGAGTGTCGTGGTGTTTACCCATCGCGATCGGCGTCTTGTGTTACCATACTTACACTCAATCCCCCAACGGTCAGTACGTAACAGATCGAATTTTAATTTTTTTCTATAATCAAAAGGATGCGTGGGTTATGAGCAGTAAAAGCGCTATCAGACCATTAGAGATTTTGTTAATCGAAGATTCTCCCAGCGATGCCGATTTGGCTAGAGAAGCTCTCGGGCAGGGTAAAATTTTGAATAACTTGCATTTTGTTGAGGATGGAGTCGCAGCGATCGATTTTTTGCGCCGTCGCAAACCCTATGCCGGCGCACCCCGTCCCGATTTGATTTTGCTCGATTTGAATTTGCCAAAAAAAAGCGGGGTGGAAGTTTTAGAAGAAATCAAAACTGACCCGAATTTAAAATTGATTCCTGTAGTAATTCTCACTACTTCTGCGGCCCAAGAGGATATCGTTAAGTCCTACTCGCTGCACGCCAACTGTTACATTACCAAACCTGTAGATTTCGTGCAGTTTAATCACGTAGTCAGATTAATTGAGGAGTTTTGGCTCGCCGTTGTCAAACTTCCTGTAAATTGATTAGAGTTGAGAGTTGAGAGTTGAGAATTGAGAATTGAGAGTTCTTGGTTGTAGGTTGCACCGCCACCAACCGTCCAAACAACGCTCGACCATCTATTAGCGACGCACACCTAAGTTGACGCTTGAGAGTTGAGATTGGACAGTCGATTATTCCGTTTAAATCTAGCGATCGAACAATCTACTTGTAAGTGTGGGAGTTGAACAGGTCTGATATTTTGTAAATTTTATAGTAAACAAATCTCAAATTTATGTGGATTAAAATTCTGTTAGTTGAAGACAACCCGGCTGATGCCGATCTACTTGCAGAACTATTGGAAGTATCTGTGGGGGTACAATGGGAATTGGTGTCAGTTGAGTTCTTGCGCGAAGCGATCGCCCAAGTTACAGAACAGCCATTTGATGTAGTTTTGCTCGACCTTTCTTTACCAGACAGTCGCGGTTTGGAAACCCTCACTCGCTTGCGAGAAGTTGCTCCAGATACGGCAATGGTGGTAATGACGGGCTTGGATGATGAGGCGATAGCCTTGGAATCGGTTCGCTTGGGAGCTCAAGATTACATTGTCAAAGGTCAAATTACCACGCAATTATTAGTGAGGACAATTCGCTACGCGATCGAACGTTCTCAAACCTTTCAAATGCTGCGAGAAAGCGAGCGGCGGTTTCGAGCAATTTTTGACTCTTCGTTTCAGTTAACCAAGCTACTAACTCCCAAAGGAATCGTACTGGAAGTTAACCAAACAGCTCTTGAGTTTACAGGAATGCAAGCCCAAAATGTTGTCGGCCGCCCGATTTGGGAACAGCCAATTTGGCAACTGTCACCTCACGCTCGAGAACAATTAAAAGAAGGAGTTACTAAAGCTGGTATCGGCGAGTTTTTCCGCAGCGAAATAGACTTGTTAGGAAAAAGCGGCCAAATTATCACAGTTGATTTTTCGGTGAAGCCAGTCAAAAATGACACGGGACAAGTGTTGCTGCTGATTGCTGAAGCGCGCGATATTAGCGATCGCAAGCGAGCGGAAGCAGAAATCTTGAAAACCCTGGCCCGAGAAAAGGAACTTTCCGAACTCAGGGCTAAATTTGTAACAATGGTGTCTCACGAATTCCGCACGCCCCTGACAACGATTCAGTTTTCGGCGGGTTTGCTGCAAGATTACAGTTCTAATTGGTCTGAAGATAAAAAATCTACTCATTTCGTGCGGATTCAACAGGCGATTAAGCGCATGACTGAATTATTAGAAGATATTTTGGTAATTGGCAAAATCGAAGCTAAAACGCTGAAGTTTAAACCTGCTGCTTTAAATCTGGAAAAATTCTGCACCCAACTGGTAGAAGACCAACAACTTAATGACAGCAACAACCACGCGATTTTATTTATTTTTAAAGGAGGCAACACTGAGGCTCAAATGGATGAAAAACTACTGCGACAAATGCTGGGTAACTTGATTTCAAATGCGATCAAATATTCTCCTGAAGGTACTCCCGTTTACTTGTATCTTAGCTGTCACAATGGAGAGGCAGTTTTCCAAATTAAAGATAGCGGCATCGGGATTCCAACGGCCGATCGAGAACGCATTTGGGAAACTTTTTACAGGGCGACAAATGTCGGTACTATCCCCGGTACCGGCTTGGGATTAGCAATTGTTAAAAGGGCCGTAGAACTGCACGGCGGCAAGCTCGCCATCAGCAGCCAAGAAGGGGCAGGCACGACTTTCACCGCGACGCTGCCTTTAATTTGTCATGCCAGTCACCTGCAAGATGAAAAATTATAATTATGAAATAGCTCGCATTCTAAAAACCAGCAAATAATGCACGATCGAAAATTAATAAGCTTATTGTTTGAAGTAAATATAGAAATTTGATTCAGTTGTTGACAACTAACCTACAGGAGGGCGAACGCGATCGAAATATTAGTTGAGTAATTAAAGATAAAGAAGCAATTAAAAAAATGTTTGATAAATAACTTACAGGAGGAAGACATCGATCGAAGCACTAGGAATCAAAGATAAAAAAGCAATTACATAAAACATTTGCAAGCAAATAATCCCAAGGAGGATAATCGTGATTAAAATATTAGTAATTGAAGATGAAGAAGCAATAAGAGAAAACATTTTAGAGTTGTTAGAAGCCGAGAATTTTGCAGCGATAGGAGCGGCCAATGGCAAAATCGGCATCAAATTAGCTCTCGAACAAATTCCGAATTTAATTTTGTGCGATGTGATGATGCCGGAAATTGACGGCTACGGCGTATTGAAAACACTGCGATCGGAACCGATCGCTGCAACCATTCCCTTTATTTTCCTCACTGCTAAAGCAGATAAACCAGACCTACGCCTGGGCATGGAATTGGGAGCCGATGATTACATTACCAAGCCTTGCTCGCCGCAAGAACTGCTGAAAGCAATTGAAATTAGGCTGGAAAGACAGAAAACAATTAGCAGTCATTCCCAACAAAAATTGGACGAAATGCGCAACAACATCAGTATGTCACTGCCTCACGAACTGCGCACTCCTTTGAACGCAATTCTCGGTTTTTCCGAGCTAATACTATCAGAATACCCTCTGTTAGAGCAAGATGAAATATTAGAAATGGTCGGTCAAATTCAAGTTTCCGGTCGTCGCTTGTACAGGCTGATTCAGAATTTTTTGCTCTATGCCGAATTGGAAATGGCAGCAACGAATCCCGAAGGGCTAGAAAAAATGCAAGAAGGGGAATTTAACGGCGTGAAATCGTTGCTGGCTGAAAAAGCGCGACAGCAAGCGAAACAAGCTAATCGAGAGGCAGATTTGCAACTGGACATGGCAGAAGCATTAGTAACGATCGATTTGATCAAACTGACAAAAATTCTTGATGAATTGCTAGATAATGCTTTGAAGTTTTCACCAGAAGGAACGCCTGTTGTTGTCAGCACTGAGGTAGAAAATGATTTTTTTATTCTGTCTGTTAAAGATCGGGGGCGGGGAATGTCGGCCGATCGAATCGCCCAACTGCAAGCTTATCAGCAGTTCGATCGCAAAATCTACCAACAAGCAGGTTTGGGATTGGGACTGGCAATTGTCAAACGCATTGCCCAATTGTACGGCGGAGAGTTAAGAATCGAAAGTTCCCCAAACCAAGAAACGATCGCCCGCGTATTTCTGCCCGTTTGAAAGGGAGGGGGAGAAATTTTAGATTTTAGATTTTAGATTTTAGATTGGGAGATTGGGAGAATTACCCATTACCAATTACCCATTACCAATTACCCATTACCCATTACCAATTACCCATTACCCATTGTCAACTCTCAATTGCCCGTTTCCGGCACCGCTGCAAGTAAATTTGAGCTACCCGATCGTCCGGGTTTAACTGCAAGCAAGTTGAAAATAATTTAGTCGATTCGGCAAACCTGTTGATGTGATAAAGTACCAAAGCTTTTTCAAACATAGTTTTTGTCTCTAACTTTTTCTCTCGCACCTCCGGCGGATCGGCAGCAAACACTTCGTAAACCGTTACTAATTCCGATTTCCCTTTAACTTTCACCCGATCGATAAACCTAAAATCGTAACTTTCGGTTAACTGTAAAAACGTATTTTGAGTAATTAACATCGATACTCCGTACTCTTTTGTCAAACTTTCCACTCGCGATGCCAAATTCACGGCATCACTAATCACCGTACTGTCCATGCGATTTTGTCCGCCCACGGTGCCTAACATTAAAGTACCCGTATTGATACCGATCCCAATTTGCAGCGACGGGCGATCGGGCCTGTTGCGAGTATTGTTGTATTCTTGGAGTTCTTCTAACATGGCAATTCCCGCTTTTACTGCATCGTCCGCCAGACCGTTAAATAGTGCCATAATTGCATCGCCAATGTATTTATCAATGAAACCAAAATTTTCGGTAATTGCTGGTTCCATCCGCGACAAATAAGCATTAATAAATTGAAAATTTTCTTCGGGACTCATCATTTCCGAAAGCGAGGTAAAATCACGAATATCTGAAAATAGCACCGACATTTCTTTTTGTACTTGATCGCCCAATTTCACGTCGAGAATGCTTTCATATCCCAAAAAATGGAGAAATTCGTGAGGCACAAACCGACCGTAAGCATCGGTTAATTTTTCTTCTGCTGCTAAAGCTTTTTCTAAATCATTTGTAAATTGAAAGCGCTCTTTTTCTACCTGCTGGCGTTCTGTAATATCTTGAAATGCCGCGATCGCGTAAACAATATTTTTTCTGTCATCATAAATTGGAGTCGCCCAAACTTCGATCGGCACAATCTTGTCGGGATGGCGAATTTCCATATCGTCAACCCTGACAAATTCTCCTTGTAACGCTCGCATAATTGGTTGGCGATCGGGCGGATACAATTCATTAGTACCAGCGCAATAAGCTTGATAAACTTCTGGAAAATTCTCGGGAGAAATCTCATAAATTAAATCTTTACCCAAGATGTTTTCACCACAAGAATTCATATAAAAAGGTTTCCCACTGGCATCTACAACAAATATACCTACGGGCATTGCTTCTAGCAATTGAGTCAGTCGATTTTCGCTTTCCAAGAGTGCGGCATTTAACATTTCTTCTGCTGCTAAAGCTTTTTCCAAATCGTTGGTAAACCTGAGACGTTCCGCTTCCAACTCTTTGCGCAAAGTAATATCTTCAGCAAAACCTTGATAGTAAAGCACTTGCCCGCTGGCATCACAAACAGTGCGGGCGTACTCAGAAATCCAGATAATACTACCATCTTTGCGGTAAGCTTCTGATTCAAACTCTGACAAAGTACCGTGCTTTGCCATCAGCGTTAAAAACTCTTGACGGCGGTTCGGTTTGACGTAGAATGGTCGATCGGTATTGTTAACTACGTCTCTCAATTCTTCAGGAGAATCGTAACCGTAGATTTGAGCCAAAGCGGGATTAGCGTTCATAAAATACCCGTCTGGTGCAGTTTGAAAAATCCCTTCCAGGGCATTTTCAAATATGCTGCGATACTTCTCTTCAGCTTCAATTAGCGCGGCTTCCGACTTCTTGCGTTCGGTAATATCGGTAAAAGCAACAATTGCATAGGAAATTTCGCCCAGAGAATCATAAATAGGAGTCGCCCAACTCTCAACGGGAGTCACCTTATTTCCGGCACGAATTTCGATACCTTCTGTTCTGACATTTTCGCCCCTCAGAGCCCGCACCAGGGGTAATTCTTCCAAAGGACACCTGCGATCGGTCCCCGATATATAAAATTGATAAATTGCCGCTTTTTGTTCTGCATTAATATGGGGTATAGTACCTTTACCAAATACTTCCCTAGCTTTTTGATTGGCATAAAAAGATTGACCGTTAGCATCGATCGCGCACACTCCTAGAGGCATAGCTTCCAAGTATTGCGTCAAGCGGCTTTCATTTTCGTGGAGTTTGGCAATCAGCATCGCCTGCTTGCGATTTAACCTTGTCAGTTCCTCATTCATCTCCTGAAGCTCTTTTTGTTTTTCAGCAAGTTGCTTGTCCTGAAAATACCTGTAGATTGCCTCAGTTACTGTTAATTTCAAGTCGTCTGCCTGCCAAGGTTTAGCTATATATCGATATAATTTTGCATAGTTAATGGCATTCGTTACTGCTTCCAAATCGGCTTGCCCCGTGAGCATAATTTTGAGAGTTTTTGGCGAGATAGCATGAACGCTCCTCAACAATTCGTCTCCTTTCATATTTGGCATGATATGGTCGGAAATCACCAAAGGAACTTCATATTGTTCTGCTAGCAATTCCGATAGCAGTTCTAAAGCCTCTTCCCCGCTTTCTGCTGTTTCCACTAAATATTTATCTTCAAAGGCTTTGAGCAAATCAATTTCCAGACTATCCAGTATAGTCCGCTCATCATCGACACAAATAATGACTGGTTTTTTCATAATTTTGCTAGACCAGACTTAATTGCTAGAATTAATTCGTCATTTTGCCAAGGTTTTTGTAAAAAAGCATGGAGATTGGCTTGACTTTTTGTCCGTTCGATCGCTTCTTTGTCAGCTTGACCCGTCAGCATTACTGTCACGATTTGCGGATATTTTTGATGAATTTTAATCAGCAACTCATCTCCTTTCATCCCCGGCATTAACCAGTCAGAGACAATTACTAGGATATTAATCTCATCTTCACACAGCTCGTCAATAATCTCCAGCGCTTCGGCAGCACTTTCAGCAAATTCATAAAAATAATCATCGTTAAATGCTTGTCGGAGCTCTATTTCCAGACTCTCCAATACCGCTACTTCATCGTCAACGCACAAAATTGCTGGTTTAGCCATGCTAGTGTCCTCGTTTCGTCTGGAAGTCACGGCAGGGTGATTCCATTATCGAATAGTTCTCCCCTACAAATATATACAACCGATGCTACCTGATACGATACGATCCTTGGAAAGCTATGTAAAACAGATCTCTGGCAGCAGTGCAAGCACTTGTCGGCAAGAAAAGCGCGTGCCTCGATTGCCCTACTGTGCGGTATCATTCGGCACAGCATCAACTGGCAAAGACACAGTAAATGTAGTTTTAGCGGGTATTGACTCCACATCAATTCTACCCTGATGTTTTTCAATTATTTTTTTGACAATATCCAATCCCAAACCGCTACCTTCTCCTGGAGGCTTAGTGGTAAAGAAAGGTTCAAAAATTTTCGGCAAAACCTCTGGAGGAATACCCTTACCGCTGTCAGCGATGCTTACCGTAACCCAACTATCTTGCTGTTTGGCATCAATACGCAAAGTTCCTTTATTTTCCATTGCTTGCAAGGCGTTGTGAATTAAATTAGTCCAAACTTGATTGAGTTCGTCGGGATAGCAAGGTACAGGAGGTAATTGAGATTGATAATTTTTGCAGACTTCAACACCCTGTTTGAGTTGGTTGTGATAAAGAGTCAATACAGTTTCAATTCCTTCGGGAATGTTCACCTTTACTTTTTCTGCTGTTGAATCGTAACGCGCGTAATTTTTCAAGGCAAATACGACTTTTGCTGCACGTTCGGTAGCAGTTGCGATCGTCCGGGCGCTTCTTTGAACGCTGGCAAATTCGTAAGCTATTTTAATAATTTTTTCGCTGTCTGGATCTTGCAGCAGCGGCAAGAACTGCTGCGGGTTTTCTAGCAAACCTATATTTACTAAAATGCCTGCTAAGCTGTCAGAATTTTTAATTCCTTCCTGTTCTAATTGTTGCTTCATGCCTCTTTTAAATTCTCGTTTTTCTCGCGTAGACAAAGATTGATTTTGTTGGCTGGATGTTTGCATTAAGTTCAAAAAATCTGCTTGGCGATCGACTGAAAGTTCTTTAAAAAAAGATGTTAAAGTTTCGATATTGCTGTCAAAAAAATTGGTAATATTGCCGATCGACGATCGAATTGCCCCCAGCGGCGTATTGATTTCGTGAGCGATGCCGGCAATCAGTTGCCCGAGGGCTGCCATTTTTTCTGATTGTACGAGTTGATGTTGAGTTTCTTGCAGTCGTGCTAGCGTAACAGTTAATTCCTCATTTTTTTGTTTGAGTTTATTTTGCAACTGACACATTGCCAAATGAGTTTCTACCCTGACCAGTACCTCGGCCATTTGAAAGGGTTTGGTGATGTAGTCTACACCGCCGACATCAAAAGCTTTTACCTTATCGAGTACGTCATCGATCGCGCTAATAAAAATTACTGGAATGTCGCGAGTTCGCTCGTCTGCTTTGATTTGTTTGCAAACTTCATACCCGTCCATTTCTGGCATCATAATATCTAGTAAAATCAGATCTGGAGGCATTCCCCGCGCCGCTGACAAAGCTAATTCGCCGCTGGGAACCGGACGAACTTTGTATCCCTGGTTGTTCAAAATTCCCGCTAACAATCGCAAATTAGCTGGAGTATCATCTACTACTAAAATATTCCCAAGATCGGCTCGATTGATGTTGTTATTCATGTTAGACTGTTGGAGAAATTGAATTCAAAACTTCGTCGTATTCAAAGTTATCTATACGGTTAGCTATCGCACCACCTAGTATTGCATCCTTTAATCGAATTTGTTCGATCGAACTATAAATTAAATCCATATCTGCATTGACTATCCCCTGTCTTAAATCCGCTACCAGCGAATCCGGCAGTGTCCTGAAATCCATTGCAGTCATTTTGGTTCTGTCTTGATGTTTTATTGCCGTCAAATCAGTAGAATTTGAGTCTTCATAAATATAGCGCACTCCAATATGTTTGTGCATCATCTCAAAAATATCTGCTTCCCGGAAAGGTTTGCGCATAAAATCGTCGCAACCCGCTGACAAAATCACAGCCCTTTCTTCTTCCAAAACGCTAGCAGTCAGAGCAATAACGGCGGTAGCTTGACCTTTGACAGTTTCTTTAATGTGTTGCGTTGCTTCGTAGCCGTCCATTACGGGCATTCTCATGTCCATCCAAATTAAATGCGGTTCCCACTCGTTCCAAATTTCAATAGCTTCTTGACCGTTCGTTGCTTCTTGCAATTCAAAACCTAGAGGGTTGAGAATTTTAAATAACAGTTGGCGATTTAGCTGTTTGTCGTCTACAATCAAAATGCGATAGGTATGTTGGTTTGGTGCTAGAGCGATCGGATTTTTAGTTGGTTTTGTATTGTCAGTGTCAGCTCGATCGACTTTGATGGCTCGAATGTCAAACTTAAAAGTTGTACCTTGACCCACCGCAGAACATACACTGATTTCTCCTCCCATTAATTCTACAAATTTCCGGCTGATGGGCAATCCCAATCCCGTTCCTTCTTGGGAGTCTCTGCCAGTTTTTGTTTGCACGAAAGCATCAAAAATATGTTCTAATTCATCAGCAGCAATTCCGCCCCCTGTATCTGCTATTTCAAAAGTAAGATAACAGTAAGACCGCACATCTAAACCGTTACTTAAAACTTGCCAACCTTCTTGTTCCGATCGCATAAAATTTCCCAATCTTAAATCATTATCTGTCGGAATTTCCGAGTTGATTTCCCCATCTTGCAAATCGCCAATTACTGTCAGTCGATCGAGCCTTACTCTTACTGAAACCACCCCAGATTCAGTAAATTTGAGAGCGTTGCTGAGCAGATTAATTAAAACTTGGTGCAACTTTAACTCGTCAGTTGCCACATATTGCGGCACATCAGGCGCGCGATCGAAAACTAACTGTAAATTCTTGTCATCAGCTTTCAATTGAAACATATCTTCCAGATCGCCCAGCAGCCGATACAGATCGAATTTTTTAGAATTCAGTGTAGTGCGTCCCGCTTCAATTTTTGACAAATCTAGAACGTTATTAATTAAAGTGAGTAAGTGTTCTCCGCTGCGGCTGATGATGCTAACATTTTGCCGATCTTCTGAGGATAAAGTGCTACTGCGAGTCATCAGTTGGCAGAAACCGAGAATTGCATTCAGGGGCGATCGCAACTCGTGACTCATGTTAGCAAGAAATGTGCTTTTAGCTTGATTTGCTACTTCTGCCTTATCTTTAGCTACAGCTAATTCTGCCGTCCTCTCTTGCACTCGTTTTTCCAAATTCTCAAAGGATTTTTGCAATTGTTGAGCCATGCTATTAAAAGATCGTCCCAATTCCCCCAATTCATCTGCCCGTGAAATTTCTACTACTTTATACCATTCACCTTTAGCAATATCTTTGGCTGCTGCATTCAAACGCAAAATCGGATCTGTCACCCACTGAGAGGTGATAATTCCAATAACTAAAGCTCCAACTAAAGCTACCAAGCACAGCAAAATCGCCGTCCGGGTATTGGCATCAATTTGTTCGGTAAAATCTGCCTTGGGAACTACTACCACAATCAGCCAATCCAAACCTTTGCCATCTTGAAATGGCAGGACTTTGAGAAATTTCCGCTGACCTTTAAGGTCAATTTTCAACACTTCGCGATCGGGAATTCCCTTGAATTGGTGAAATTGCAATGTCAGATATTTGGCTGTTGCTTGAGTCAAGGAGTCGCTACTTTCGATCGCTTTAAACAATACTCTTTCATTATTGACCGTGCGAAACGGTTGTTCTGCTGTGGAAGTAGCTAGCAAAGTACCTTGTCGGTCGATAATAAAAGCTTGTCCTGACCTGCCAATTTTTAAACTATTGAGAAATGTACCGATATGGTCGAGACGCAAAGCAGCAATTAATACTCCTTCCAACCGAGATCGATCGTCATAAACTGGTTGCAAGGCGCTAACTATTAAAGTCGGTTCGAGAAACGAAACATAAACCGAACTCCAAGTAGGTTTTCCCGCTTTTGCTGCATCGAGATACGAAGGATGTTGTCGGATATCAAAAGACTTGACAACAGTGGCAATTGTAGTGCGATCGCCCTTGTTATCTGTATGGTAAGAATAGAAATTTAGACCAGTATTTTTTTCTACTGCATTCAGCATTAACAAGCCATTTGATAGTTTTTCTCCGGTGCGGTACTCTCCTCCTGCGTTGCCGACAGACGTAAAATTAATATAAGGATACAATTGAACTTGCCGCCACAAATATTTTTCCCAAGGTGTCAAATCGCCATTCATGCTTAACATCCCCAATTTGACAGCATCCAGCTTGCTTTGATTGATTTGATGGGGAGTTGTCAGATAAACTTGCAAGTTTTGTTCTACCCGCAAACTCACCTCATTCATTAACTGACCGGCAAGATTATTTACCGCTTTTTGACCGTTTTTAAAAGACAAATACCCTACCAGTCCCACCGCACCAACAACTTGTAACACGAAGGGTAAAATGAGAACCGCGCGCAATGGCAATCGATCTAAAATTTTATTAACCATCAGATTTAAATTTAAGGTGACATCCTCCTACACGCCTCTCAAAGATTATGGTGTAGGCTTCCCCAGAATCACTTCTGGGATTTCCTGGTTACTCCCTTACGGGCTTTTGACACTTGCCGCTTATTGAGTTACCTCAATCCCCGTTTGACCTCGAACTCTACGGGCAGTTTCCTTTCCCATCTGTCCGACGGTACTAATTAACTTAATCCCTCGGTTTCTAATATTCTGAGCCGCTGCGATATCCCTATGGGTTCGGTTATCGATCGCAGATTGCTGGAGTATGTTTGGCTGTTGTAGATACTTAAAAGATTTTTAACCCCGATCGCATTTTTATGTAATATCGCTTGCTTTAAATGAAATTATTCTACCAATTATTTCGATCCGGTTTTGACATTCCTAAGTATAATCGAAGGCTAAATTTGCGATATATATGATACACATCACCTGACAGCGAGTTTTGACAAGGAACCCTCGAATACGCAACCTGATACTAAGCTAAAACATACGATAATAGGACTTTACGTGCGGACAACCAGAAATCGGGTTGGTTTGTGACAATTCTTTCACTTCACTGCAGACTCGGTAAACAGCCCGGTTGCTAGCGAAAACTTTTTGTCGATCGGCACTAGCTATTTCCTGACTGTACCTGCTATAGTGGAATCAGGCGAGGGCACGTAGCTCAGTGGATAGAGCATCAGGTTCCGGTCCTGAGGGTCAGGGGTTCGAATCCCTTCGTGCTCGTCAAACATTCGATCGCGCGCGACGCATGATGTAGGGACACGGCACTGCCGTGTCCCTACAGGTATGTGAGGTATGCAGGATATTCAGGATACGGCATCGCCGTCTCCTACAGGCTGGAATGTACCTCAACGGCCTCCAACAACCACATTTTTAATTCGCAAATGAGGGCCGCCAACGCTAACGGACAAACCGTTTTGCCCGCCCTTACCGCAGCCACCGTAAGCATACACCGAGTCATTGCCGATCGCCTCAATATCCTTAAGCGTCTGAAACACGTTGCCACTCAGGGTTACATCGCTTACAGGTTCAGCGAGTTTCCCGTCGCGAATCATGTAACCGCCAGCCGCCGCAAAAGTAAACATTTCGCCGTTGGTTTGTCCGCCCAACATCCGCACCGCATAGACCCCTTCCTCAATGCCGGCAAGCATTTCATCAAAAGTACGATCGCCCGATTCGATCGCGGTATTAGTCATGCGGACGATGGGCATAAAAGTAGCCCCTAAAGCCCTCGCATTACCTGTCGGACTTTCGCCCATTTTGCCCGCAGTTTCGCGGTTGTGCATCCTCTCGGAGAGCACGCCATTTTTAATTAAATACTTGCGCTGCGCCGGCACGCCCTCATCATCGTAAGTCAAAGTTCCCGGTAATCCCGGCAAAGTCGCATCATCAATTACATTCAATTGCTCGATCGCCACAGGCTTACCCAAAGTTAGCAACTCCTGCATTTTTGGGTTTTCGTAAATGCCGTCAGCTTCCGACAAATGACCGAAAGCTTCGTGAATAAAAACCCCCGATAAATAGGGATCTAAAATCACCGGATACTGACCGCCCTTTACTGATTTTGCCTCAAGTTGACCGATCGCTCGAACGGCGGCACTCTTAACTTTTTCTTCAATATTTGTCAAAACATTGTAGTCCGATCGCGAGTGAATGGACTCAAAGCCTTGCCGGACTACACCGCCCTCACCGCGAGCGATCGCGCCGAAACGCCCGGTAACGTCCAATCTTTCTTGAGCGATGCAACTGCCTTGAGAATTGACAAAATAAGTAATCCCAAAACGCTCGCTGTAACCCGCTACCGTCGTCTGAATCCGCGGGTCATAATCTAACAACAATTGATTGTAAGATTCGAGCAACTTGCGTTTTTGAGCTAAAGTAATAGAGCGAGGGTCGCAACCCAATTCTACAGCTACATAATCTTCCACCGGGGTGATATCTGCCAGTTGAGTTGTTTCGCTACCCACCAAGCGAGACTGCACCACAGCTTCTTCAATGCGATCTTTGAGTTCGGCCAAGCCGTTAAAAGTTACAAAACTCCAACCGCCCTTGTGACAGGCTCGAATGCCACCTGCCAGACTAAAACTGCGGTTGACAGCCTCCAATTGAGGGCCTCGAAAACTAATCCCTGTTGACTCGCTTTGTTCGAGGCGAATTTCCAGATAATCCACTCGATCGCGATAAGGCGCGATCGCATCTACCAACTGTTCTTGCATGAAATTGCCCCTAGGGTGATGATTGGCGCTAGCGCTCAAAAAATATTTGTTAACTTCAGTTTAACGAAATTGTGTGGGAGAGGGGGAGATGAAGAGAGTGGGAGAGGGGAGAGGGGGAGAAGGGAAGAAGGGAGAAGGGGAGAATTACCAATTAGCAATTCCCAATTCCCAATTACCAATTCCCAATTCCCGATTACCAATTACCCATGTCAACTGTCAACTGACTTCCTCAACCTTGCACTGGCAAGATGAGATCGGATT
>JBOFTL010000486.1:0-6493 GCA_051652045.1 Microcoleus sp.
AAAACCCCTGTATCAAGTTTAAACCAATTAGCAGGTTCTCCAGTAACGCGGGCGATCGCAATTTCCGGCCTCATGAACTTTGTTGTCACCGCTTGCTTGAGTAAAGATAAGGCTCCATCATAGTAACCGAGATTGCGAATGTGAGCGCCAGCATCGGTAAAACCGGGCAAAATATAAGGGTGCTGCATCAGTGCTAAACGGGGTACTAAACGATCGTTCGCACCCGTCGCCGCCCAACGCAAATCCGTGTCATACTTGTGCAGGGCTTCAATAAAGAAATCTACAGGTTCCTGTTGCTTTCGATCGGCAATTTCAGCAAAACTTAATCCCTGCCAACTCGTTTCGGGACAGCGAACAATTTCCATTAAATCTAACTGGCGGTGAAAAGATTTGCGCCAATTATTCAGCCATTCTCGGCGAAATTGCTGCCGAAACGTTGCTGACTCCCACAATTGTTGCCTTTCCTGTCGCGACTGACAGCTATTCAATTGCGCGCCTGTGGGGAATTCTTCAAATAAAGGAGTAACGGAACCATCAGAATAAATAGTAAAAGGTTCGGTTAATGTTTGAAAGCGAACGTTACCTTTGAGGATGCGGTTCCAAAAATACAGTAAAGGGGAAAAGATGCGCCACAATTTGCGATCGTGAACGGCATCTAGTGCTGATAAAACTGTCAATCTTAAAGGTTTCTGCCCGATACCGGAACCCATGCGGATAATATCTAAAAAAGAAGCCAGCCTGTGTAAATTTGGAGTAACTTGAAAAACTAAATCTCGTTCCCGGCACAAATCGGCAAGCATCGCATATTCGGGAAATTGAGCGTGTTGTGAGGGAATCGTACAACCGCCCCATTCTCCACTCATTCTATGCCACGGAAACATATCGATCGAGATGCCAATAAATCCCGCATCTAAAGCATCTGCTGCAATTTGCTGCATTGTTTTGAGTTCAGTTTCTGAGGGTTGAACTGTTAAACTGCGTTCCAATCCCATCACGTGAGCGCGCAAAGCACTGTGTCCGAACATTGGTGCAATATTAGGCCCTAATGGTAATTGTTGTAAATGTTTTAAATATTCGGCAGGTGTCTGCCAAGAAACCGATTTTTTTAACCATTTAGCAATTAGTTGGTGTGAAAGAGTTTCGACTCTTTGAAAAATATCTGCCAGCATTTGAGGTTTACCAATAGCCACAGATAAACTGCAATTTCCGATGACTGCACTGGTAACGCCATGACGCACGGATTCGCTCAATCCCGGTGCAATTTCTAACTCTAAATCGTAGTGAGTGTGAATGTCGATAAATCCCGGCGTCACCCACAAATCGGAAGCATCTACAATGCGATGTGAGTTGGTGGGAAGTGAGGGGGCGATCGTCACAATCTTACCATTTTCAATGCCAATATCTCCCCGCACCGGTGCCGAGCCTAAACCGTCGAAAATTAACCCGTTTTGAATCAGTAAGTCTAACATATAGTAGAAGGAAGAAGGCAACAGTAGGCGTGAGGTGATAGGTGGTAGATGGTAGAAAAAACTTCAAACCTCAAACCTCAAACAAGAATCGGGAAGAAGGAAGAAGGAAGAGGCAATAATAGCAAGGGTTTTATCAGGTGAGAATATCCGGCACGGTCAGCAGTGATTGTTATAATTAATCGCAGGTAGGGACACGGCACTGCCGTGTCCTTGAGGGGATTTCTGATAGGCGAACCTACTTCATAAACCTGCTGCATCAACAATCGTTGAGTTAGTCATTCTACCCTCACCACTCTGTTTCTCGAACACTACGCACCCAAGCAGTGCTGTCAGATAAATCTTGGCGATCGCGCCACATTCCAATAAAATTATCACTTATCAAGTCAATATCTAGTGATGCAGGTGCAGGTTCAACTATTGTATATCTTTGTCGCAAAAAAGCGATAAAATCTAATACTTGGCGTTGTGCTTCAGCAGGCAGTGAAAAAAACTCATCTAGCAACTCTTGTCCGGGCATAATTGTACCTCTCCAGAAATTATCCTATAATTTATCCCAACACATAACAATTCAGTAACTCCCACATTATACTCGATCTTTATTCAGTCGATCGCCCGTAATGCTCGGTTTTAACCCAATTCGATCGCCCCTGTTTCACGCAACTCCCTAAAGTCACCCAAACCATCACGGGAATCCAATGTATCATGTAGAGAGAACCTTGAATCGTCCCCCAAACTAACCGCCATCCCCGTAAATTTTGAAATTGGTTAACTCCCGCCATGAAACCAACAGTTAACAGAAAACCGAGTAAAGTTTGTAGTGGCAACAACACGGGTCGATCGCTCTTAACAATCGTCCATATTATATCGGGTATCAGTCCAACAGGCAGCAAAAATTGTAACAGGAAAAATAACCATAAATCGATTTCTTTTTGCCACTCTAAAGTGAAAATTTGCGGGAAATAATCGAGGTAACGCTGATAGCCTCCTTCAGCCCAACGACAGTGTTGCTGCCAAAGATTTCCCCAGGTTGTGACTCCCTCTTCGCCAACGGCTGTCAGGGTGAAAAACTCTATTTTTGTACCGATTAAATACAGCTTGAAAGTGATGTCTAAATCGTCAGTGAGAGTATCTTCGCTCCAACCGTTGCACTTTTCTAGTAATTCTCGCCGCACTAACATTCCATTTCCCCGAAGTTCAGTTATACCACCAGCAGCAATCCGATGGCTTTGCAGGAAAGCATCGCAATTCATTTCCATTTGTTGGCAGCGAGTTAGGAAATTGGTATCAGCATTAGCAATGCTTTTTCGCACTTGCACCGCACCGACATCCTGATTTTGAAATAGAGATACTGTTTGCTGTAGGAAATCTGCCGGCAGTTGAGCATCAGCATCGCAGACCAAAATAATCTCTCCCCGCGTGAAGGGAAAAACCGCATTTAGCGCCCCTGATTTACCGCCTTTTGATTCTCGCTGGTGCACCTGTAAGCTGGGAAATCGAGTTTGTAATTGACTCAAAATTTCGGGAGTTTCATCAATACTTCCATCATCAACAATCCAAATCTCCAAATGAGTAGTTGGATAGTTCAGGTGAAATAGATTGACAACTAAATCGGTTAATACCGCACTCTCATTTTTAGCTGGCACGATAATTGATACTGGCGCCCGATCGACCTCACCCTCGCTATTACCAAAAGTCAGAGAATAAGTCGGTTTTGCCAACAGCATTCGTGCTGTTTGAAGGCTAAAAATTGCTGTTAATATCAGCACGAACCATTGCGTCTGAGGTTGCCAGTGGAGCAAACTCACGATACTCCAAACAAGTAGAACTACCAGCGTTGATTTGACGCGCCGATCGCGATCGACTCCGCTATTATTACTCGATCTATCGTTAGTAATTGCCACTGGATTTACCGCGCTCTTTCCGTTTTCGATTGTCGCTGGCGATGCCATAACAGCATCCCGACTATCCCCAGGAATAAGCCACCTACCCCCGCAGCAACTGCCCCAAAACGAGCGGCTTGTTGAGTGCCGTTGAGTACAGGATTATTCAGTAAATTAGAAGAGAAATGCAGCGATTGAATCGTCCATCTGCCTTGCAACTTTTGCATCACTGCCGTCCATCGCATCGCCATATCAGCCGAATTATTATCCTTAAAATAGAAAGTGGCGATCGCATCTCCGTAGGAAACCAAAATCTCGGGCGAAAGAGTTATTCTAGGATTGTCCACCTTCACAGTCATTTTGATATCTTTAATCGAATTACCAAACTGCTGCTTCCAGTAATTTTCAAATTCTGGCACCTTATGAAACACCCGGTTATCCACCGTTGTAATTGTAAAATCGGGATGCAAGTAAGGCTCAATTTTGGAAAAATTGCGAGTATTGATAGCTTGCACTGCTATCTCCCGAGTGTTAATAATTCCCTTGACATCCTGTTGGCTAATCTCTGCTAACGCAGGTTGAGGCAAGTTCCACATTGCCAGCACTACCAACAGACTGCAAACTAGCTGCAGGAATCGATCTTGATGTGTAAATTTTTGTTGCTTCATCAGTCCAAGAAAAATTTCTAATTACTGAGAATTATAGCCTGCCAGCAAGCGGGACGATCGCCAACATCTAACCCGGTTTCTATAAAGTCCGTGCGTGAGTGATGTAGTAAGGTGCGCAGTGCGCACCCTACAAATTACTTATAGTGGTAGTTTCTATAAAGTCCGTGCGTAGTTAGCGGTTGTCATTGCGAGGAACGAAGCAATCGCAAGAGCTATTTTTGTAACAAATTACTTATAGTAGTAGGTGCGCAGTGCGCACCCTACAAATTACTTATAGTAGTAAGGTGCGCAGTGCGCACCCTACAAATTACTTATAGCTGTCCTAAAAGTACGGGGTTTTCAACCCATTTTTCTGATAAAAATGCAGAAACCCGGTCGATCGAAACAACCGGGTTTCTGAGATGATGGTTTGTAGTGCGGACTTCAGTCCGAACTCCGAACTGTTCGCCACAAACTGTTAAATTCTCACTACCGCTAAAGCCCCTGCACCTGCTGCTGCTGCTGCAGAAGTCAGGGCGGTAAAAAACAGCCACCAAGCAGCAACTTCGGCAGCTTTTCGAGTTTCTTCAGCTTGTTTTTCCGCTTGCAATTTGATGCTTTCCAACCGCAGTTGTGCTTCGTGCTGCAAGCGTTCCGCCCTCTGCAAAACGCTGTTGCGACTTCTTTCAATTTGGTCGATCAAGCGGTTAGCATCAGCTTCCGAAATGTCATCGCGGGAACTAATTATTGCTACCAAAGTATCGCGATTGAATTGACCCAATCGATCGCGCAAAGCTTCAAATCCGGCTTGCGGATCGTCAAACAATTTCCGCACATCTCTAGTGATACCTTCGTAATTGAGTTCCGGCCGATCGAGCGAATTGAGATAATCCCGAATTTTGGCGAGAATGCCGTCAATTACTGACTGAATTCGCTCCTGGATTTTATGAATTTGCATCGTGAATTCATCGCGCACCGCCAAAACTCGATCGACAATCCGATTGGCTTCTTCTTCCGAAATATCCGGCCGCTGGGATAGCAAAGAAACTACCGTAGCTCGATCGATATGCGACAGCCTTTCGCCCAAACTGTAAGCGCCAACTTTCGGATCGTGCAGCAACAATTGCAAGTCGCGTTTGATGGCTTCGGGATTCAATTCTTCCTTGCCAGTATTGCGCAAATAATCTTCTAAAGCACTTTGAAAATCGTGCGCTTGAATTTGCATCCGCCTTGCCAAACGGCGCGGTGCTTTGGCGATCGAACCGATAGTTTCCTGCACTCGATCGATAATTTCATTGACTTGTTCTTCGGTCAAATCTTCCCTTTGAGAAAGCAGTTTTACCAAAGTATCGCGATCGACTTGAGACAGCCGCCCGCGCAACGCTAAAGCCCCTTCTTTCGGATTTGCCAGCAGTTTGTTCAAATCCCGTTTGATGCCTTCAGGATTGAGTTCTGATTTGCCAGTATTGCGCAGGTAATCTGCCAGGGCTGCGGTAGTTTTGTCGTACTGTTCCTTAGCTTTATCTGCAATCTTTTGAGGCGCGCTAACTGCACTGTGCCAATTTTCTTCTACACTATCTAAGAGTCCATTTACTTGGTCTTCGCTGAGGTCTTTTCGCTGAGACAGCAATTTTACCAAAGTAGCGCGATCGAACTTAGAAGCCCGATATCGCAGCGCCCACATTCCCGCTTCCGGGTTTTCTAGCAGTGTTTTGAAATCCCGCTTGATGCCTTCAGGATTGAGTTCGGTTTTACCCGTAGCCCGCAAGTATTCTTGCACTTTTTGCCACTGATTTTCTAGCCGAACTTGCGCCGCTTCTTGCAAGCCTTTAGCATCTGCTAAAACAACATCTCGCGTCCGTTCCAACTCTTTAACAATCTGCTCTACTTCCTCGAAGCCGAAGCCTTCACGACCCCTCAGCAGTTGGATGAAACTGTCACGAGTGTAAGGAGCAAGTCGCTCTTGTAACTGTTCGTAACTAGCATCGGAATCTTCTAAAATGTGTTTGAAATCGCGATCGATATTTGCTGCTGTCAGTTCATCTTTGGGCGTCAGCTTCAAATAAGTTTCCACCCGCCACCGCAAATCGCGAATTTTTTCCTGTTCCTCAGCAAAAGCAACAGTATCTAAAACTCGCAACCTAACTGCTTCGAGAGCGTTGGTAAGTCCTTGAATTTCGGTTTTGGTAAACACGCCCCTGCTGGCAAGTAGTTCGGAAAAATCCGACGGTTTGAGTCTTTCTAATTCGCGGCGAACTGTTCCCGGATCGGCGCTGGGGTCGTAGAGAACTTCTCTAAAATCGCGCTCGATCGTTTTCGGCTTCATCTGCCAGGAATAAGTGTTGAGCAAGTAGTTTTCCACATCAGCACGGATCGAACTGTAAGTTTCCGGTTCTCCTTTAACTTTAGCTGTGACTTTATCAGCTTGCTCGCTAACTTTGTCTTTGGCTGCTTTAAGTTGACCGACTACTTTTTCCACATCTAAATCGGAAAGATC